>CANMAT010000323.1 GCA_947494865.1 Deltaproteobacteria bacterium | reverse complement strand
GCGCTCACCAACGCCGCGACGCCACTCGTCATCGAGCGCCGCGCCTCGAACGGCGGCGCGATGCTCGGCGCGTCGATCAACCTCCCCGTCGCGGTGAGCGACGCCAACCGTCCCATCACGCTCTCGGGCACCGCCACCTCCGAGGGCTCGCTCACGCGCTCGGCCAACGGGCGCTTCGTCACCCTCGCGGGCTATGCGAGCATTCCGGGCCTCGCCAGCGTCGCCAGCTCTGCCGCCGACGTCGTGCCGCGCGTCGTCGCGCGCGTCGCGGCCAACGGCACGGTGGACACGACCACCACGCTCGGCGGGGCGTACAGCGCCAACAACGTGCGCGGCGCCGTCACCGTCGACGGCGAGGCGTTCTGGGTCTCGGGCACCGCGGCCACGGGGGCGCTCGGCGGCGTGCAATACAAGGCGCGCGGCGCCATGGGCGAGCCCGTTTCGATCATCGCTACGCCCTCCAACGTGCGCACCGTGAGCGTCTTCGGCGGACAGCTCTACGGCGCGTCGTCGACCACCAACTTCTACGGCCTCTTCGCGGCGGGCACGGGCGCGCCCACCGCCACCGCGACGGCCACGCTGCTCCCCGGGTTCTCGAGCATGTCGGGGCCGTCGCCGTACGGCTTCGCCCTGCTCGACCGCGACCCCGCGGTGACCGGCGTCGACACCGCCTACGTGGCCGACGACCGCTCCATCGCCACCGGCGGCGGCGTGCAGCGGTGGACGCTCGTCGCGGGCACCTGGACGCTCGGCGCCACCTTCAACATGGGCATCACCAGCGGCGTGCGCGGCCTCGCCGCGTGGGCCGAGGGCGCCAACGTCGCCGTCGCAGCCGTCACGGCCGAGAACCCCTCGCGTGTGGTGATCTTCCGCGACGTACCGGGCGCCACGCCCGGCGCGGCCTCCGTGGTCTCGACCGCAGCCATGAACACGCAGTACCGCGGCGTCGCCCTCGCGCCCGCTCCCTGATCGCCCTCACAGCCCAGGCAACATCGCGTCGATGTGCGCGTCGAGCGACTCGGAGAGCGCGGCCACCGTCGCCTCGGGGCTCGATGCGTCGATGTACGGCAGCCGCACCTGCGGCGTCTTCTTGAGCCGACGCGCGAGCTCGGCGCAGAGGGCGTCGGCGGCGGCCGTGCGGCTCGCGCTCTCGTGCTCGAGGAGGTTCACCGCGTCGAGCACCGACTCGGGCACCCCTGCCGCCTCGCGCAGCGCGCGGAGGTACGGCGCGGGGCGCGCGTCGGCGCGGTTCATCACGATCGCGCGGGGAGCCCTCCCTAAGGCCTCCAACCGGCTCGCGAGGTAGAGCGCGTCGTCGCGCGCCGCCGCCGTGGGAGCCGCCACGAGCGCGTAGGCCGCGCGCTCGCCCAGCAAGAGCCGCGACGCGCGCTCGGTGAGCGACACGAAGCGCTCGCGAACCAGCGCCAGGTCGCCGAAGAGGCTCGCCGTGTCGCCCACGAGCGTGGGGCCCGTGACGCGCGCGATCACACCCTCGACGTGGTTGGCGCCCCACGCGAGAATGCCCCCCGAAGGCTTCGCCGCGGCCCCCTCGGTGGCCCGCGCGGCGAGGTGCGACAGCCACGTGACGGTGCGCCCGCTCAGGAGCGCGGCGAGGCGCTCGGGGTAGGTCACGAAGTCGATCGCGTGGCGCGACGGGGCCGTGTCGATCACCACCACCTCGAAGTCGCCCCGCGCCGCGGCGTGGGCCACGAGGTTCATCGCGACGAGCTCGTGCACGCCCGCGGCCGCGTCGGCGAGGCCTGCGTACAATCGGTTGGAGAGCACCCGCGCGCGCCCCTCGGGCTCGTGTTCGAAGAGGTGCTCCACGAAGGTGCGCAGCGAGCGCCGCGGGTCGGGCATGAGCGCCGAGAGGTTGCCCCGCGCCGACGCGAGCGGCACCCGCGACACCGCGTCGGTGATGGGCACGCCCATGGCGCCCGCGAGCCTGCGCGCCGGGTCGATGGTGACGATGAGCGTCGCGCGGCCGCTGCGCGCGAGCGAGAGGGCCAGCGCCGCCGAGGTGGTGGTCTTGCCCACGCCGCCGCCACCGGCGCACACCACAACGAGGGGCTCCGTCGACGGGCCGCGGGGGTGCTTGCGCGCGGCGCTCACGCGGCCCCCTCGGCGCGCAGCCAGCGGGCCACGTCGTGCGCCGACGGGTCGACGGGCGCCAGCGGGAGCCGCCAGATCGCGTGCTGCTTGAGCGACAGCGCCTCGAGCGCGCCGCGGGCCTCGGCGCTCGCGGCCTCACGCGCCGTGAGGGCCTCGACGAGGGAGCGCGCGGCCTCGCCCCGCGGGCCCCCGCCGGCGGCGAGCGCGCGGGCGGCGGCGAGGGCCGCGGGCGGCAGCGGCAGCGGCACGCGGTTGACCACCACGCGGTCGGCGGGGAGGCCCACCTCGCGCGCGAGCGCGTCGCAGAGCTCGAGGGTCTCTTCGATCACGAGGCGCTCCGGGAGCGTCACCACCACGATGGAGGCGCGGCCCGGCGAGAGCAGCTCGCGCCCGATGCGGTCGCACATTTCAAAGAGCGGCCCCGCGCCGAGAAAGTCTCGCCCCTGCCGCGGGACGCGCAGCCACGCCACGCCGTGCCCCGTGGCGGGCATGTCGACCACCACGCGCACGCCGGGGCGCTCGGCGGCCACCTGGCGCACGGCCTCGAGCATGGCGAGCTCGCGCACCGCGGGGGCCGCGCGCAGCAGCGGTCGCATGGCGAAGTTGTCGAGCGCGAGCTTCGCCACCACCGCCGAGCCGAAGAGCGGAGCCGCGCCGCGCTGCAGGGCCTGATCGGGGCGAATGATCACGTGCTCGACGTTGCGGTGCGCGCCCGCCAGCGCGCGGCGCCCCGACTCGCCGTCGCCGAACTCGACGAGCACCGCGAGGCCGTGCGTCTCGGCGTCGAGCACCGCGAGGCTCGCGGCCACGGTGGTCTTGCCCACGCCGCCTTTGCCCATCACCAGAAACACGGGCGCCAGGCTGCGCGGGGGCACGCGGTGATGGCCTTCGGGGTGCTGCGCGCTCACGCGTCGGGTCTCTCGGCCATGGCCTCCATCACGTCGTACATCATCAGCACGTAGGCTTCACGGGCGAAGCGCACGTACCGCGGCGACGTGAGGCCCGCGGCGCGCACGAGCGCCTCGATGCCTGTCACCGTGCGGCGCCAGGAGGCCTCCACGTCGGCGAAGGTCCACTCGCCGGTGACCATCGGCGTGGGGCGGTCGGAGCGCGCGTCGGCCTCGACGTCGATCCAGTCGTCCATGAGCTGAACGAACATGGAGACGTCGTACATCCACGCCCGCGCCCCCTCGCCCGCGTAGCGAACCACGGGAAACAACAGCCCGTCGATGGTGCCCTCGACGCCCGCGAGGCGGTGCCCGAGGCCCCGCGGGTCGGGCTCGCCGAGCATGGCGCTCACCTCGGCGCGGATCCAGAGCGCGACCCGCCCCATGGCCGCTTCGAAGGCCGCGCGGTCGGCGCCGTCGAGGCCGTCGCCCATGGCTACGGAGAGCGCGCGCACGAGCGAGAGCACGGGGCTGTCGGGCGCGGCGCGCCCGTCGATGATGGCCTCGAGGCGCGGGCCGCGGAGGGCCGGCGCGTCGGGCATGCAGTGGTCGAGCGCGTGATCGACGACGACGATGAAGGCCGACACGAGCGCAATGCGCCGGTGCGGGTCGGCGTAGGCGAAGCGGCCCATGAGCGCCATCGCGCCGCGGCCGAGGAGCGCCAGCGCAGGCAGCGGGAGGGGCAATCGGTTGCCCGCGTCGGTGACCACGCGCACCAGCAGCGGCCGCTCGGGGGCGCAGAAGAGGGCGGTGTAGGGCCCCGAAGCGTAGAGGTCGCACGCGCCGATGCGGAGCTTGTCGTAGAAGGCGGTGCCCTCTACCTCGGGCCAGTGCGCGCGCACCAGCGGGCGCACGTGGAGGTCGAAGTGCCGGTGCGCCGTCGCGCGGATGCCGAGGGCGAGGTGGCGCACGCGCCGGTCGGGCGTGCCCATGAGGGCGCGGAGCGCGTCGACGCGCGCGCCGCGGGGAGCAGACAGGTGCATGGGGTTGATTGGAGGCTTCGCGTGGGTGAGCGGACGCACGCGATCGTGGGTGCCATGGCCCCTCGGAGTCAACGCGCGTGTGCGGAATGGGCGCGCCCCTCGGCCCGCCGCGTCGCCGTGGCGTGCAGCAGCGCCGCGACGGCGCACAGGGCCGCGCCGCCCTGCCACATCGCGGGCGCGCCGAACGACTGGCGCGCCCACGGCCCCACCAGCGGCGCCGTGAGCGACGCGGCGGCCCAGCAGAGGGAGTAGGCGCCCTGCCACGTTCCCTTGCGGTCGGCGGGCGCCACGAGGGCCACGTAGGAGGGCGCCGCGCCCGAGAAGGCCACCTCGCCCAGCGAGGTTGTCAGCATGCTCAGCGCGAAGGCCTCGACCGTGGCAGCGCGCGACGCCACCAGCGCGCCGAGCGCCAGCAGCGCGGAGGCCAGCGTGAGGAGCCGCCACGCGGGCTGACCCTTCGTGTACCGAATAAACACCGGCTGCGTGACCACGATCACCACGCCGTTGAGGGCCGCGATGAGGCCCACCGCGCGCACCGACAGGCCCCGCGCGCGCTCCTGCAGCGGCAGCGTCACGAACACCTGCAGGAAGACAAACACCGCGAGCGTCTGCGCGAGGGCGAAGCCGGCCATGCGCGGGTCGACGAGCACGCGCGGGAGGCTCGACAGGCGCGGCTTCTCGACGGCCTCGGCGTCGGGCGGCCGCGTCTCCGGCACGAGCCCGTACACGATGCCCGCGAAGAGCAGCGTGGTGAGCGCGTCGCCCACGAAGAGCCACACGAAGCCGTGACGGCTGAGCGCGCCCCCCGCGACGGCCGCGAAGGTGAACCCGAGGTTCACCGCCCAGTAGAGGTATCCGAAGGCCCGGGCGCGGTCGCGGGCGGGCACCACATCGCCGACGGCGGCCGTGAGGGCCGGGCCGTAGCCGTTGCTCACCCCGTGCGCGAAGGCCGCGAGCGCGAGCAGCGCACCCGCGGGCGCGACGCCGAAACACAGCAGCACCACGGCGCTGAGCAACAACAGCGAGAGGAGCGTGCGACGGCGCCCGAAGCGGTCGCTGGCCCAGCCGCCGAGCGAGGCGCCGAAGAGGCCGCCGAGGCCGTACAGCGAGAGAACGCGCCCCGCGCGCGCGTCTGAATAGTGAAGCGCTTCGGTAAGAAACAGCGGAAGGAACGTGAGCACGAAGCCGCCCAGGCGGTTGATGAACTGCCCGAGCCACAAGATCCAATACAGGCGCGGCAGCGCGAGAAACGTGCGGTTGCCGTGCGCCTCACTCACGCGGAGGGTTTTGGGCACCCGGCGTGCCCCCGCGTCAAGGGTGTGTTTCGCGCGAGGGCGCCCTCGAAGGCGACGTGAACGTGAGAGCATCCCCCGTCGACGAGACGCCCAACGCGCGCCCCACTGCCGTGTTGCATGGAGACACCATGAAGCCCCACCGCCCCGCGCCCCGCACCCTCGCCTCTCCCCCGCGCACGCCGCTCCGCTCG
>CANMAT010000322.1 GCA_947494865.1 Deltaproteobacteria bacterium | reverse complement strand
GCGCGTCCGCGCTGGCCCTCTCGCTGCTCACCCTCGCGGCGGGCTGTTCCGACCCGCCCGTCGTCGTCCCCTACGACGCTCCGCCCGACAACCCCGTCGTGCCCGAAGACGTGTTCATCGGCACGGGCAACCTCGTGCTCGCGTGGACGGTGCGCGGCATGGCCCCCGCCACGGGCTGCGCCGAGGCGGGCGGCGTCTCGGTGCGCTTCCCTGCCAACTTCGTGCAGTTCATGCAAGACACCACGGTGCCCTGCACCCAGGGCGAGGTTCGCATCAGCGACACGGCGGCCACCCTCGCGGCCGTCACCGCCGAGCTCCTCGACGCGAGCGGCAACGTGGTGCACGCCTTCGTCGTCGAGGCCAACGTGATGGCGGGGCAGACCACCACGGCCAACATTCGCTTCGAGCCCGCGGGGCGTCTGCGCATCACGTGGACGATCAACGGCAACCGCCCCGCCACCGAGTGTGGCGTCGTCAACGCGCGCGCCACGCAGTTTCGCGTGCAGCGCGCCGTCCCGATGGCCGCCGCGTGCACCGGCGGCAGCATGACGCTCAGCAACGTGCAGGTGGGCCCGGTGAACCTCACCGGCGAGCTGGTGTTCAACAGCGGCGACCGTCGCCCGTGGCCCACCACCAAGTCCACGGCCGACGTCACCTCGGGGGCCACCACCACCGTCGCGGTCGACTTCATGGCCGCCGCCGCGATGGGCATGATGTAGCTACTTCTTCGCGACGCGCTCGGCCCGCTCCAAGAGCTCCTTCGCCACGATCACATCTTTGAAGAAGAGCACCTCGCCGGGCGCGTCGGCGAGCTCGTCGTCGTTGCCGCGCAGGCGCCACGGCACCGCGAGCACGAGGTTCTTCGGCCCGTCGCTGCGCAGGAGCGCGAGCCGCGCCTCGAGGTACTCGCGCTTCCAGAAGCCCATCACCTCGACGTAGGCCACGCGCCCGTCGGTCTTGTGCCGCAGCACGAACTCGGGCACGAGCACCCCTTTGCCCCCGAGGTCGACCACCTCGCTCTTGCGCTCGAGGGCCCACGGGGTCTTCAGCTCGGCGAAGCGATCGACGAGAAACTGCTCCTCGCGGGTCACGTACACGCCCTTGTCGGGGTAGTGCGACACGAGGCCCTGCTCCGACGAGAGTCGCAGCGTGAGGGCGCGCTTCTCCTTGCCCCAGAGCACATCGGCGCTCACCTTCCACGCCTCGCAGAGCAAGAGGGCGGGCAGAAACTCGGCGAGCTGCAGCCCATACTTCTGCGAGAGCTGAAACAGCGACATGGGCCCGTCGAGGCGCAGCACGTAGCCCGCCTTCGCGGTGCCCGTCACCTGGTGCATGAGCCGGTAGAACTTCACGTACCGAAAGAGCTGCCGGTAGCGCGCCGGGGCGCCCGCGGCGATCTCCACCGTCATCGACGTTGCGCGCAAGAGCACCGCCTGCGCGAGCCCCACGTTGTACCGATGAACGAGCGCCTCGGGCGTGAGGTCGGGGCCCTTCGTCATCACGTGCTCGGCCTCGAGGTCGGCGTACATCGCGCCCGTCACGGTCGCCGCGTCGACGCCGAGCTCGGCGGCCACGCGGGCCACCACGTCGTCGCGCGTGACCTTGTGCACCGCGTCGGCGACGGCCACCGCGGGGTGAACCTTCGCGGCCTCTTCGAAGAGCCTGCGGCGCAAGAGCGACGGCTCGCAGGCGCTCTTCACTTCGAACTCGGCGCGGTCGCTGAGGAGCTTGGCGAGCCCGCGGTGCAACAGGTACTCGGTGCCCTCGCCCAGGAGGGCCGCGAGCGCGCCGTCGAGGGCCTCGCGCGTGCGCCCCACGTGCTCGCCGAACACCGCGACCATCTGCGCCGCGAGGGCGAGCGCGGCGGGGTCGGTAGGGCTCACGTAGCGGGGCTTCACCTCGCCCTTCACCACGCGCGCGGCGATGAGGTCAGCGGTAAGCATCGTGCTCTCGGCGGCGGCCGCTCTGGTGCTCCTCGACGGTGCCGCGGGTGATCACTTCATAGAGCACGGCGCGCTTGCCCTCAGCCCGCCGCAAGATGCGCCCGAGGCGCTGCACGTGCTCGCGCACGCTCGCGGTGCCCGACAAGATGATCGCCACGCTGGCCTCGGGGATGTTCACGCCCTCGTTGAGCACGCGCGAGGTGACCACCGCGGGGTACTCGCCGGCGTTGAAGCGCGCGAGGATCTCCTTGCGCTCCTTCACGTCGGTCTGGTGCGTAATGGCGGGGATGAGAAAGGTGCGCGAGATGGTGTAGACGGTCTCGTTGTCGTTGGTAAACACGATGGTGCGCTCGCGCGCGTGCTGGCGAAACAGCCCCTCGAGCACCTGCAGCTTGCCCCGCGACGCGAGCGAGATCTGCTTCTGCTCGCGGTACGCGAGAAAGGCCCGGCGCCCCTCGGGCGAGCGCGACGACATCATCACGAAGCGCCCCCACCCGTCGGGGCTCCCCATGCTGATGCCCATGTCGTACACGAAGCCTTTGTAGACCGCGCGCGCCTCGGTGTACGCCGTCGACTCCTCGGGGGTGAGGTCGACGAGCACCGTCTGCACGTCGTAGTCGGCGAGGTACTCGCCCGCGAGGTCTTTGATGCCCCGCGAGTACACGCGCGGCCCCACGCGCTCGTCGAGCAGGGCCTCGCGGCCGTCGGCGCGCTCGAGCGTGGCCGTGAGCCCGAGGCGGTACGGCGCGAGCGACATCTCCGCGGCCATGAGGTACGTGGGGCTCGGCAGGTGGTGGCACTCGTCGAACACGATCAACCCCCAGCGGTCGCCGTAGCGCTCCATGTGAAGGTACGCCGAGTCGTAGGTGCTCACCGTGAGGTCTTCGATCTCGTGGTAGCCGCCGCCGAGGAGGCCCACCTTCGCCCCGAAGGCCGTCACCAGCACGTCGTACCACTGGTTCATGAGGTCGAGCGTGGGGGCCACCACCAGCGCGCTGCGCTGCAGCGAGATGATGGCCATCTCGGCCACGTAGCTCTTGCCCGCGCCCGTGGGCAGCACCACGACGCCGCGTGAGCCCTTCGCCTTCCACGCGGCGATGGCCTCGCGCTGATGGTCGAAGGCCTGCCGCTCGGCGCGGTGCGCGAGCGTGAGGGTGTTGTATTTGCGCGCGTTGTCGGCGAAGGCCCCGTGTCCCGCGCGCGACCAGCGCGTGAGGGCGGTCATCACCTCGCGGTAGCGGTAGCCGGGCGCGCGAAAGCGGGCGATGCGCGGATCCCACAGGCACCCGGGCAGCGGCGCGTCGAGGCCCGGGGCGCCGCCCTGCCCGAGCCCGTCGAGGAGGAGCGTGCCGCTGTCGAAGCGCAGGGTGATTTCTACGGTGCTCACAAAGCCCGTCAGCGTGTTACCGCCGTACGGTGCGCGCGCGCAATCACCGCCTGCGCCTCCCGCGGCGCGCGACGCGGGGGCCCGAGCCTTGGTATTCTCACAGGAGTCGCACCGCCGCGCACGCGCCAATCCAATCGTCGGGGCCCGACGTAGCTCCCCCGATTCGCTGAGCTCTCCCCCGCTCCGCGGGTACACGCAAACCGCGCCATGAAACGCCCCGTCGACCACGACACCCTCGTCGAGAAGCTGCTCTCCGGCACGCCCGCGCGCGTGCTCGCCGGGGTCGCAGGGCTCGACCCCGACGTGTGCGCCGCCCTCGACGCCGACCTCGAGGCCCTCGCCTCCCTCGGCCTCGCGCTCGCCCCCGTGGCCCCCTCCGCCTCGCTGCGCGACCGCGTGGCGCAGGGCCTTGCGGCGGCCCCGTCGCCCGCCCGCCGCGCCGCCGTGCTCGTCGTCGACATGCTTCGCGACCACCTCACGCCCGGGAGCGCCCTCGAGGTGCCCCGCGCGCGCCACATCGTCCCCGCCGTGCAGCGCCGACTCGAGCGCGCGCGCCGCGACGGCGACGCGGTCATCTACGTTGTCGACCACCACGAGGCCGGCGACCCCGAGCTCGACGTGTGGCCCGCCCACAACAACGCCGACCCCGTCGACGACATCTGGCCCGACCTCGCCCCCGCGGCCACCGACACCATCGTCACGCACCGCTCCTACAGCGGCTTCTTCGAAACACACCTCGACGACGTGCTCCGCGGCCTCGGCGTAAACACCGTGGTGCTCACGGGCTGCGTCACGGAGATCAACCTCTTCGCGACGGCCACCGACGCGCTCCAGCGGGGCTACCGCGTCGAGGTGCCGCGCGACTGCCAGGCCGGCTCGTCGCCCGAGGTCGAGCACGTGGTGCTCAGCACCCTCTCGGTGATGGTGCCTACGCAGCCGCTCAGCGCGCGCTGACGCGGCGCCGCAGCACCGCACACGCCGCGAGCGCGAGCCACGCGCCGCACGCTCCGCCCGCGGGCCCCGGCGACGTCGCGCAGGAGAGCCACCCGCGCTCCCGCGGCGCGGGCGTACGCACCGTCACGCGCAGCGCGCGCGCCGCGTCGACGGTCGCCGTCACGTCGACGGCGGCGTCGGTCACCGCGCGCCCATCGTCGGGCGCACCGGCGTCGGGGGCCTCGTCGCCCGCGTCGAGCGCGGCGGCGTCGTCGTCGTGGCGGCGGTGGTGACCGTGGCGGCCGCCGTCGCGGTGGCGGCTGTGATGCCGTCGGCTCTCGCACACCAGGCAGTGAAAGGTGCGCACGCCGTCGTCGGTCTCGCGGGTGCAGCGTCGGCGCTTGCAGACGCCCTCGAAGTCATCGGCCTCACAGGGGTCGCCGGGGTGCTGCGCGCGGCACGGATCGGAGCCGCTCGGGGGATCGGCGTGGGCCGTGAGGCTCGCCCCCACGATCGACACCAGCAGCAGGAGCGGGGCGCGGCGCGAGGGCTTCATCGACAGCGAATGTTCTTCGCAGCATTCCGGCACGGATGGCAAGCGCGCAGCGAGGCTGCACGAGTCTCTCGCTCGTTTACGGGCTCGTACGGGTCTCAGTTGCCGAGGCGAAAGCGGGCACCGGCGGTGACCGTAAAGGTCGTGACGCCGCCGTTGGCGCCCGGCGCCACGTCGAGCGCGAGGCCCGCGACGGCGGCCACCGCGGGGGTGATGTCGAACTGCGCGCGCGCGTAGGGCTCGATCCACGCGGTGGTGATCTGCGCCCCCGAGAGGCCTTGAAAGAGCCCGATCACGGCGCCGCCCGTGGCGCGAAAGCGGCCGCGGCCCGTCGATGGAAACGTAAACTGCGCGCCCGCTCCGAGGCCGAGCGCGGTGGTGGGCGTGGTCATCAGCATCGTGGCGGCGACCACCTCGAGGCCCGACACCGGGCGAATCGCATAGGCGCCCTCGACGCGGAGCATGAACGCAAGCGACGACGGCTCGGTCACCTGCCCGCCGGGGCGCACCATCGTAGGCGTGGCGCGCGCGTCCGAGGTGAGCCCGCCGAGGTGCATCTGCACGCCGATGGCGAAGGGACCGCCCGCCGCGTAGGGGCGCAGCGGGTTGGCGGCGTCGAACGCGCGCTGGCGCTCCTCTTCGGCGCGGCGGCGCTGGGCCTCGGCGGCGCGGCGCTGTTGCTCTCCGCGCTGCCGCTCCTCGGCGGCGCGGCGC
>CANMAT010000321.1 GCA_947494865.1 Deltaproteobacteria bacterium | reverse complement strand
TGATCCCCTGCTGGACCGAGGGCGTCGCTCTCATGCACGTAGGCGGCAAGGCGAAGCTCGTGTGCCCCTCCGACATCGCGTACGGCGATCGCGGCCAGCGCGGCATTCCCCCCGGGGCGACGCTCACCTTCGAGGTCGAGCTCGTGGCCATCGCCGCGCCGCCCGCCGCGCCGCCCGGCATGCCCCCGATCCCCGGCATGCCCATGCCGGGCAGCCCCGGCCCCACGCCGGGCGCCGCGGGCGCGAGCGCCCCTCCGCCGCCGTCGGGCGCCGCCGCCGCGCCGCACTGACCGACCGCCGCGCACACCGCGCGCAGAGTCGTGTGCGATCACCGCGCTTTGTGGTGTGATCACGCCCTCACCGATGCACACCTCCTATGGCCTCACGCTCGGCCTCGCGCTCGCGGCCCTCACCGTCGCGTGCAGCGACGACGCCGCGCCCGCGCCTTCGCCCTCGGCCCTCTCGACGACGCTGCGCCCGCGGCAGGCGCCCGCGTACTACGTGGCCCAGAGCGAGCTGTACTTCGACACGCTCGACACGCGCGCCGACCCGACGCGCGTGCCCAACTACTCGCTCCTCGTGGCCCGCTGGGAGTGGCCGCCGTGGTACCTCCTCACGGGCTTCGAGCGCGACGGGATGATCGCGCAGACGCGCGCCGCGCTGGTCGTCGAGCCCTCGACGGTGCCCACGCGCGAGTGCAGGGCCTTCACGGTGCAGCCCTTCGGGCGATGCCACGTGGTGTTTCGCTACGCGCGCGGCGACTGCCCCATCTACGAAGAGTTCACCTTCAACGATCGGGGCGAGACGACCTTCATCGAGGCGTGGTCCGAACAGCCTGGTATGCTCCCGTACGAAGATCCTAGCGATCGATGGGCCGAGGGGCCGCGCGTGCACCGCCTCTCGACGCGCGTTCCGGGCCTCGGCAACGCCGAGGGGCTCATCGACTCGAACGCGCCGTGGATGCTCGAGGCCGCGCGCCTCGACCCCGAGGTGGCCGACTTCGCCGAGCGCACGCGGCACTTTCTCTCGTCGTGGGCGCAGGCGTACACTGCGGCTGGTCCGCAGGCCTTTCCGCGCGGCTGCGGGTGGACGAAGCCCTGAGCGGCGCGGCGCCCTACGGCTGGTGCTTCGCGGTCTCGCGGATCGCGCGCACGAGGTCGTCCCGCTGGGGCACGCTCGCGCGCTCGAGGTTGTCGGAGAGCCCGACGCCCGGCACCATCGCGCCGGCCACGAGGCGCGGCGGCGCGTACAGCTCGTAGAAGAGCTCGCTCACCACGCGGCGAATCAGGTGCTCGCCGAAGTTGGTGACGTCGAGCTCCTCGTTCACGAAGACCACGCGATGCGTCTTCTTCACGCTCTTCGCGATGGCGGCCCAGTCGTAGGGGGCGAGCGAGCGCAGGTCGATGAGCTCGACATCCACGCCCTCGCGCGCGAGCTCGGCGCAGGCCTCGCGGGCGATCACCACGTGGCGGCTGTAGGTGACCACCGTCACGTCGCGGCCCTCGCGCACCGTGCGAGCCTCGCCGAAGGGAATGAACAGGTCGGGCGTCTCGGGCCAGCGCGCGGCCCACTGCGACATGTCGCCCGTGACGGGCTTGTTGATCAGCTCGTCGAGCGTCTTCTGGTCGGGCGCGCCGGGGATGTCTTCGCCCTCTTCGCCCCGGTATCGCATGAGCGCCTTGGGGACCATGAAGAGCACGGGGTTGGGCTCGCGAATGGCGCTCAGCATGAGCCCGTACGCGTCGCGCGGGTTCGACGGAATCACCACGCGCCAGCCGGGCAGGTGCGTGGCCGTCGCGTCGAAGGAGTGCGAGTGGTAGAGGCTGCCGCGAATGCCCGCGCCCGTGGGGGTCATCACGATGAGGGGGCAGTTCCAGTCGCCGGCCGACGACCAGTGCATCGCGCCCGCGAGCTTCAACAGGTCGATGGTGTTGTAGGCGTAATCGCTGAACTGAATCTCGGCGACGGGCTTCTGCCCCGCGAGCGCGAGGCCGATGGCGGTGCCGATGATGCCGCGCTCGTCGAGCGGCGAGTTCCACGCGGTCTTCAAGCCCTGCGTGCAGGTGAACACGCCGCCGAGGGGCGCGCCCACGTCTTCGCCGAAGATGTCGGTCACGCCGTGGCGCTCTTCGCCGACATGGAGCGCGAGGCGAATCGCCTGTGCGATGGTGGTCATGTCAGCGCTCTCCTACGAGGTTCTTCGTGGCGTAGACGTGGTCCCAGATGGTCGACGAGTCGGGCTGCGGCTCTGCGATCACGCGCTTCGAAGCCTCGAGCAGCTCTGCCGTGAAGCTCGTACGCATCGCGTCGGCGCCCTCGCGCGTGATGATCCCCCGCGCGGCGAGCTTCTCTTCGAAGAGGGCCAGGCAGTCGGTCTCGCTCTTCACGAAGGCCGCGCCCGTGGCCGACGAGTGCCCGCGCAGGCGCGACACCATGGCCTCGATGAGGTACGGCTTGCGCTCGCGGCGCACGTACTCCATCGCCTTCGAGAGCTCGCGGTACGCCACCTCGGGGTCGTTGCCGTCGATCACCGCGGTGGGCATTCCAAACGCCTTGCCCATGTCGGCGATGCGCGTAGTCGCAGGGTGCTGCCCGTCGTACGCCGTCGAGATGCCCCACTGGTTGTTGGTCACGATCATCAGCACGGGGAGCTCGGCGCCCTTGCGCGAGCTCCACAAGAGGCCCGCGTAGAAGTCGGCCTCGGCGGTGCCCGCGTCGCCGCCCTGCACGATGCTGATGCCCCGGCCGCCGTGGCGCTTCTGCGCGAGCGCGGTGCCTGGCGCCATCGAGAACTGCACCTCGATGGGCGACGAGATGGGCACCACGTTCCACTTGCGAACCGAGTAGTGGCCCACGAAGTTGCGCCCGCCCGAGTAGGGGTCGCGCGCGGTGTTCTTCATCTGCCGCAGCGAGTCGACGGGGTCGGCGCCCATCGCGAGCAGCGTGCCGCTCGAGCGATAGTGCAGGTGCAGGTAGTCGTACGCGACGCCCTGGCCCTTGTGCACCAACATCCCCAGGGGCACGTTGAAGGCCTCCTCGCCGGGGCCGCCGATCCAGAAGTAGCCGTCGCCCTGTCGCCACATTGTAATGAGCCGCTCTTCGAGCACGCGGCCCTTCACCATGAGTTCGTGCATGCGCACGAGGAGCTCGGCGGGGAGCTCCGCGTTCGTGCCGTCGGTCTCGTTGTGCGTCATCGCGCGGCGCTATACGACGCCCCCGGGGCGCTTGACAACGCCTTCGCTCACCCCGCCGCGAAGGGCGCGCCGAACACCGCGCGGGCGGTCGCACACGCCGCGGCGTGGTCGCGCTGGGCGTCGTGCGCGGCGGCGTCGCGGAGGGCGTCGGCGGCGTCGGCGGCGGCCTGGGCGACCTTCGCGCGACGGGGGGGATCCATGGTGAGATAGAGGTCTACGTCGTCGCCTACGGGGCCCACCGCGGGGCAGCGAACCTTCGCGCCCGCGGCGATGCCGTCGAGGGCCGTGACGCACCCGCCCAGGAGGCTGTCGGGCGGGCTCGTGAGCGCCCGGAGCGCGAGCGCCTCGAGGTGAAACGACTGCGCGGGCACCTGATGGGCGCGGCGCCAGGCCTTGAGCGCGCGCACCACGGGGAGCGCGAGGCCGTTGGCCGCGCGGTCGGCCTCGGCGGTGAACTTCGCGTGGGCGTCGGGGTCCGTCGGGGTCCACCGGCGGAGCTCCGTGTCGGGGATGAACAAGCCCCCGCCGTGCTTGGGAAACGCGGGGATGAGCACCACGGTCATGTCGTTGAAGGTCACCCCGAGGCCGTGCAGGAGCTTGCGAAAGCGCGCCTGCGGGAGCGCGACGCCGAGGCGCGCGCCCACGTCGTCGAGGACCTTCACCGGGTCGGCGGTGAGGTACGACTGCTGGAGCGAGCCGAGCACGAAGAGGTAGTCGACCTCGCGCGTGGGGCGCAGGTTGGTGCCGCGGCGGGTGGCGCCGATCACGGCGTCGCGCGCGGGCTTCCACGCGCTCGCGATGTGCTCGCGAATGCGGTAGCGCTGGAGGATGGCGTCGGGGGGCGCCTCGGCGGCCTCCAGGGCCCCGCGAAAGGCCTCGAAGGCCTGGCTCAGCGTAGACATGACGGGGATTCTGCCCTCCTGCGCGGCCGCCCGCGACCCACTCTCGGGTACCGCGAGCGGGCACTGCGTTTCAACCCCCATCGCACCCGACGCGCGTCGGCGCGGGCGTCAGCGTCCGCGGAGGGCGGCCAGGGCCTCGGCGCGCTCGGCGTCGGTGGCGAGCGAGGTGCACAGCCACGGGAGGTCGGAGTAGGCGTAACGACCCGCGTCGTCGACCCACGTGCCCGCGTCGAGGAGCGCGCGCACCCGCGGCGAGAGGCCCGCCATCGCGCTCCAGGGCCCCAGGACCGCAGGGCGCAGCGCGGGAAAGTACTGCAGACGGTTCACCTCGTACGCCGAGAGCTCGCGGTAGAGGGCCGTGCGCGCGGCGCGCGAGAGCGAGGCGGTGAGCGCCGCGTCGGGCACCACGGTGCATCCGAGGGCGTCGCAGCGGGCGAGGGCGCGCAGGCGCTCGACCTGCGGCGCGTCGACGCCGGCTCGCCGCGCGAGGTCGACGGTGGCCTCCCGGGCGCGGCCCGCGAAGCGCCACGCTTCGAAGTCGCGCGGGCACTCGTACGCGTCGAGCGATGCGCGCGGCGCGCGAGCGCGAGGCGAGCGCAGGTGCGCCGCGACGACGGCCAGCGTGGCCGCGTGCATCAGCGTGAGCGCGAGGCTCCATCGCAGAAGGCGCGGCGTGTTGCAGGGCAGGCTCATGGGGCGCTCGGCGAGGCTCCGCGACGCGGCGCGAGGGCGCCGCGAGAGTCGACCGTTTATGCCCGCTGGGCGCGCCGGACTTCGAACAAATTCGCCGTGATTTACCGACGAAATGTGCGACGCCGGTTGCGCAGTGTCGCAAAGATTTTCACCGCGGCGTCGGGGCCGCGTCAGCCGATCACGCGCTTGCGCGCGGCTTGAATCACGTGGGGCGGCGCGCCCACGCCCTTGGCCATCTGCCGCACCGCCTCGGCGGAGCAGTGGGCGAGCGCGCGCACGGCCAGGTCGTTGGGGGTCTTGGGGTTGCGGGCGAGGGCCTCGGCCACCGGCGGGCGCCCCATCCAGTCGGTGCGCTTCGCGATGAGCTCGAGCAGGTCGGGCGCGCACTGCGGGTTGCGCGCGAGGGCCACGAGCTCGTCGATGGAGAGGCGCGTGTTCTTGAGCACGAAGGGGTGGATCGCGCGGTTCTTGTCGCGCAGCGCCGCGGCGCGCTCGTCGCGGTCGCCGTGCTGCGCGAGGCGCATCTTCTCCGCGGGCGAGTGCGCGTCCCACGACTGCACCGGGTCGACGGCGCGCGGCGCGGGCGCGGCGACGGGCGTCGCAGGCGTTGCGGCGGGCGCGGCGGGCGCGGCGGCGGGCTGCGGGTGCTGCAGCGCGGGCGTGGGCGGCGGGGTGATGTCGGCGATGAGCTCGTGCCGCGGCGGGCCCGCGCCGGGCCCCTCGAAGGTGAGCAGCTCGAGCGCCGCGCGCAG
>CANMAT010000320.1 GCA_947494865.1 Deltaproteobacteria bacterium | reverse complement strand
TAGTGGCGCGTAGAGTAGTAGAGCCGCGCGAGCTCGAGCCACGCGAGGTCGCCCATGCGGTCTTCGTCTTCGAGGCCCTCGACGCCCTCTTCGAGCGCGTGGAGCACCTCGCGGAACGCCTCGACGGCCGGCTGCGAGCGGCGCGCGTTCACGTGCGAGATGCCCTCGAAGAAGCGCGACTGCACGTAGAAGGGCGAGGTGCGCTGCACGCGGCGAAACAGGGTGATGGCGTCGTCGTAGGCGCCGTCTTTGTACTTGCTGCGACCCATGAGGTAGAGCAGCTGGTTGAAGAGCACCCGGTTCTCGTTGTTGTTGAACTGGTCGAGGTCTTCGGTCGGGTAGCGGCCCACGCGGCGGATGATGTCAGCCGGCTCGGGGAGCTGCGACGCGAGTTGCGCCAGCCACTGGAGCGTCGCGCGGAAGTAGAGGTGCGGCGCGCCGCGCTCGACGATCTCGTCGAAAACCGCCAGCGCCGACTGGTAGAACCCCAGGTGGTAGAGGCACTTGCCCAGGTGAAACTGCGCCTTCTGCTGGTTCGCGGGGGCGTCGCCGGTCTCGCCCTCGACCACCCGCTGAAACTGCACGCACGCTTCCTGGTAGCGCTCTTGTTGATAGAGGCGGAGAGCGTTTGCGAGGGCTTCGCTGGGCGGGCCTTCGGCGGGCGGAGCGTCGGCAGCACCCTGCGCGAAGTTCATGTCGGGTTGGGCCTGCTGGCCCGTCGCCGTCGCCGAAATTCCGAGCGCCACCGCCAGCGCACCCGCACCCGCGAGGATCTTCCAGTCAACCCTGCGCACCATCACTCACTGCCTCTCTCTGTCGCGCCCTGTCTGACGCGGTTACAGACGCATGGAACAACGTACATGCCACGGTATGCGAAGCGCGCACCGCGCATGAACCGGCGCGACTGTAGATGATGTCTCTCACAGAGAGAAGCGTTTCCGCAGCGCCCCCAAACCATGGCCCGCTCCGCGCCCCGCTGGTCAGTGCTGTGACCATCAGTGGGTGTGAGTTGGCGCCCGTCGACGGCTCGAAGTTCTATCTCTCGGCCCCTCGCGCGTGCGGCTCTGGGCACCATGTTTTGCGCTTGACGGCTTTGCAGCCCGAACGCTAGCGTGCGTCCGTTCCGGCAGGTCTGGTATGCGTGTTGCTCATGTAACACCGCAATGTTTCAAGCTGTTTTGTAGGAGTGGTAATGGTGGCCCTGAGGAGACTGATCGCAACCATCGGAGTCAGCATCCTGGCAGGTATTGTCGGATGCGGTGATCCGGGCGTGGGCGACCCGTGCGCGCCGACGCGCCCCGGCAGCCAACCCTGCAACCCGATGGCGACGCCTCCCGTCACGACGGGATGCTTTCAGGGTACCGAGATCTACCTCGAGACGCAGTCGCTTCAGTGCCGATCGCGTATCTGTCTGGTTTACCGGTATGCGGAGCAGAGCGACAACCTGGGTCGTGAGCGCCCCCGCCGGGTGTATTGCACCTGCCGCTGCGGCGTCCCCGCGAGCCTTGCCAGCTCTACCGACCAGAGCGTACTCTGCACCTGCCCTGAGGGCTTCATCTGCAAGACCGATCTCGCCGGCCCGCAGTACAACCCTGGCGTGCAGGGTTCCTACTGCATCCGTCAGGGTACCGATACCGGCGCCTGAAGCTCCTCGTGGCAGACTCACCCAGCACCACGGCGCGTGGTCGCGCGGGTGAGTCCCTCGCTGCCCGCTACCTCGAAGACAGAGGCTATGTCATTCTCGCGCGCAACCTGCGTGTCGGGCGCGACGAGGTAGACCTTGTAGCCCTCGATGGCGCGACCCTCGTGTGCGTCGAGGTTCGTGCGAGGCGCGCAGGTTCCATGGTGCACCCCTTCGAGTCGATCACCGCGGCAAAGCGAGCGCGCATGCGTCGCTCGGCGTCGCGGCACGCGATCGAGCGGAGCGTGCGTGATGTACGCATCGACGTGATCGCTGTCATCGATGGCCAGATCGACCACATTGAGGGAGCGGTCGACTTCAGCGAGCGTTGAAGAGACGGGCTACCTCGGCTGACGAGTAGGGCTTGCCGAGCACGGCGCGAAGCCCTTCGCTCACGAGCGCCCGCGCCCCGCTGCTCTCGGCGTTGCCGGTCGCAAGCACGAAGCGTCCGCGGAGCTCCGGGTGACGCGCAGTGGCCAGGCGGAAGAACTCGGAGCCATCCAGCGCGGGCATTTCGTAATCGAAGATTACGAGGTCGAACGCGCGATCAACGGACAATGTCGCGAGGGCGGCCTCGCCGCCGAGGGCGGTCACGACGTGATATCCGAAGGCTCCGAGGAGTCGTGAGACGGCTTTGAGGATGATCTCGTCGTCGTCGACGATGAGGAGCCTTGGACCGACCCGATCGGTGTCAGACACGGGGCGACCTCTCGTTGAGAGTGTGTGGCCCGAACGCCCTGCGGAGGTCAGCGGGGCGCGCGCGATGTAGCCGAAGGAGGCTTGAGGAGCGGGTGCCCCATGGCCTCGCGCTGGGCGAGCCAGCTCTCGGCGCAGCGGTGCGCGATGCCGCGGACGCGCTTGATGTAGTCTTGCCGTGCGGTGACCGAGATTGCGCCGCGCGCGTCGAGCACGTTGAAGTGGTGCGACGCCTTCACGCAGAAATCGTAGGCGGGGAGCACGAGACGCTCGAGGGGGGCCTTCGCGTAGCCGAGCTCGGTGCGGGGGCCCTTCTTGGTCTCGATGCGCTGCTCCTCGAGCGAGAGGAGCCTGCGACACTCGCGCTCGCACGTGTCAAAGAGCGAGCGGTGATACTCGGGGTCGGCGGCGGAGAAGTTATACGTCGACCACTCCCACTCGGCCCGCTTCGCGATCTCGCCGTAGCGCACGCCCGGCGCCCACATCACGTCGTACACATTGTCGACGTCTTGCAGGTACATGGCGATGCGCTCGAGGCCGTAGGTGAGTTCGCCCGAGACGGGCCTGCAGTCGAATCCGCCGCACTGCTGAAAGTACGTGAACTGCGAGATCTCGAGGCCGTCGAGCCACACCTGCCAGCCGAGGCCCCAGGCGCCGAGGGTCGGCGACTCCCAGTCGTCTTCGACGAAGCGCACGTCGTGGCGGAGGGGGTCGGTGCCGATGGCCGCGAGCGAGGCCAGGTAGAGGTCTTGAATGTCGAGCGGCGACGGCTTGAGGATCACCTGAAACTGATGAAACTGCTGGAGCCGGTTGGGATTGTCGCCGTAGCGCCCGTCGGCCGGGCGGCGCGAGGGCTCGACGAACGCGACGTTCCACGGCTCGGGGCCGAGCGCGCGAAGAAAGGTCGAGGGGTTGAAGGTACCCGCGCCCACCTCGCTGTTGTACGACTGCACCGCGAGGCACCCGCGGCTCGTCCAGAACGTGCTCAGCGTGTGGATCAGTTCCTGGAAGTACATGGCAGGGCGACGGAGGTACTCCAAGAGCGTCGCGAGGGTCAATCCGCCGGAGTGCCCTCCGCGACGTTTCCCTCCGCCGCGGGGGGCGCTTCGTTGTCGTTGGAGAGCGCGCGAGACAGGGTGGCCTGGCTCTCGGGCGACAGCTCGGTGTACTCGCGCAGCACCGGGAGGTCGCGCAGCGAGCGCAGCCCGAAGAACTCGAGGAAGTGCGTTGTGGTCCCGTAGAGCAGCGGGCGACCGGGCTCGTCTTTGCGGCCGATCATTCGCACGAGGTCGCGCTCGAGCAGCACCTTGAGGGCCGACCCCGAGTCGACGCCGCGCACCTCGTCGACCTCGGGCCGCGTGATGGGCTGGCGATACGCCACGATGGAGAGCGTCTCGACCTGCGCGCGCGTGAGCTTCACGGGCTTGGCCTGAAGCAGCTCTCTTACAAACGGCGCGTTGGTGGTGCTCGATCGAAACTGCCAGGCGCCGGCCACCTCGTCGAGGTGGATGCCGCGGGGTTGATACTCCGCGCGCAGCTCGTGGAGGAGCTTGCGTACCTCCCTCGCCTCGGCGCGCGCGACCTGGGCGATCTCGGAGACGGTGATGGGCTTGTCGGCCACGAACACCAGGCTCTCGATGATGCCCTTGAGGTGAAGCTCGGAGACCGAGCGCGGCGCCGTGCGAGCGAGCCCCGGCGCGGTGGGCTGGGCCCCATCGTCGGCCGCGAGGTCTGCGTTGATCTCGTCGGGCGTCGGGTCTGCGGCGTCGGGCTCTTCGGGTCCGTGGGCGCTCATGCGTAGTCGTCGCGGGGTGCGTCTTCGGGGGTCACGTCGACGAGCACGAGCGTGACGTGCAATGGCTCGAGGGGGCCGGTCTGATAGAGCCGCGTCATGCGCAGGCGGGTCATTTCGAGGAGCGCGAGGAAGGTGACCACGAGGTCGATGCGCGTCTGAACGCCCTCGAAGAGGTCGTCGAACACCGACGTGCGCGCGAGCTTCAGGCGGTCGACGATCTCTTGAATGCGCTCGGAGATGCTCACGCGCTCGGTGGTGACTTCGTGCGACACCGTGAGCTTGCGGCGCTTGAGGAGCTTCTCGAACGCATCGAGCAGCGCGAAGAGGGGGAGCTCCGCGAGGGGCACCATCTCGGGCGAGGCCACGTCGATGGGGGCGCCGCGCGGGAACACGTCGCGCCCGGCGACGCCGCGCGAGGCGAGCTCCTCGGCGGCCGCGCGGAACTTCTGGTACTCCAACAGACGCCGCACGAGGGCCGCGCGCGGGTCTTCTTCGAGGTCGTCTTCGCTTGCGGTCTCGGCCTCGTCGGGGGGCGCCGCGGGCAGGAGCATGCGCGACTTGATGTGCGCGAGCGTGGCCGCCATGAGCAGGTACTCGGCGGCGACGTCGAGGTCGAGCGACTGCATGATGTTGAGGTACTCGAGGTACCGCGTCGTCACGAAGGCGATCGGGATGTCGAAGATTTCGAGTTCGTGCTTCTGAATGAGATGCAACAGCAGGTCGAGCGGGCCCTCGAACTGAGGGAGCGAGACCTGATAGTAGCCGTCACCGATCGTGGCCTCGGGGTCGACCGTCATGGCGTTCGCGAGGGTGTCACCGGTGGCGCGCGGCGGTCAACCGCGGGGGTGGAAGCGCGTGTGCGACTGGCGCAGGTGCTCGGCGGTGACGTGGGTGTAGACCTGCGTCGTCGCGATGTCTGCGTGGCCCAACATCGTCTGCACCGCGCGGAGGTCGGCGCCGCGCTCGAGGAGGTGCGTTGCGAACGAGTGGCGGAGCTTGTGCGGCGAGATGGGCTTGCTGATGCCCGCGCTGCGCGCGTAGCGGCCGAGGAGCTTCCAGAAGCCCTGGCGGGTCATTCCAGAGCCGCGCTCGGTGAGAAAGAGGTGCACGCTCTCGCCGCGCACGGACCAGCGCGGGCGCACCTCGCGTACGTAGCGCACGAGCGAGTCGCGGGCGATCTCGCCGAAGGGCACCATGCGTCGCTTGTCGCCCTTGCCCAGCGCCGACACAACGCTCTGATCGAGGTCGACGTCGGAGAGCTTGAGCCCCACGAGTTCGCTGACGCGCAGCCCCGAGGCGTAGAGGAGCTGAATCATCGAGGCGTCGCGGCACCCGCGCGGCGTCGCGGCGTCGGGCGCCGCGAGGAGCTG
>CANMAT010000319.1 GCA_947494865.1 Deltaproteobacteria bacterium | reverse complement strand
TGGTCAACGAGGCGCTGCGCAACCCCGTGGTGCCCTCCGTGCGGCGGCAGTTCGAAGCCGAGTCGCTGCGGGGCTCCGTCGGCGCCGCCACCGCCACGGGGTGGAACCTCTGGTCCAACGGAGAGATCCCCGTCACGCTCACGCCCACCGCGCCGGGGCGCTTCCGCGTCACGGTGCGCGCGTGGCAGTCGCGCGGCGGCCCCGACGACGCCCGCATGAACGTCACCGTCAACGGGCGCGTGGTCATGGGCTTCACGGTGGCGAACCTCGCCGCGGCGCCCGGCGAGTTCACCGCCGACGTCACGCTCACCGCCGCGGCGCCCACCGTCGTCGCGGCGGAGTTCACCAACGACTACTACGACGCCCGCATGATGCAGGATCGCAACCTGTACGTGGACTGGATCCGCGTCGAGGGCCCCATCGACGCCGCGGGCCCGCCCAACCCCGCCCGCGCGCGCATTCTCACCTGCGACCCGAGCGCCGCCGCCGGCGAGGAGGCCTGCGCGCGCACCGTGATCCGCGCCTTCGCGCGCCGCGCGTGGCGCAGGCCCGTCACCGACGAGGAGGTCACGCGCCTCGCGGCGTTTCTCACCGTGGCGCGCGCGCAGGGCGAGGGCTTCGAAGCGGGCGTGCGCCTCGCGCTGCAGGCCGTGCTCCTGTCGCCGCACTTCTTGTTCCGCGTCGAGCTCGACGCCGACCCCGCGTCGGCGGTCGCGCACCCGCTCAACGACCACGAGCTCGCGGCGCGCCTGTCGTACTTTCTCTGGAGCTCGATGCCCGACGACGCGCTCTCGGCCCTCGCCGACGCGGGCACCCTGCGCGAGCCCGCCACGCTGCGCGCGCAGGTCGAGCGCATGCTCGCCGACCCGAAGGCGCGGAGCCTCACCGCGAACTTCGCCGGGCAGTGGCTCTACACCCGCTCGCTCGTCGAGCACGACGCCGACCCGGGGCGCTTCCCCGCGTACACGCCCGCGCTGCGCGCTTCTTTCAGGGCCGAGACCGAGGCGTACTTCGACGCGTTTCTCCGCACCGACCTCTCGATGCGCGAGTTTCTCACCGCGCGCTTCACCTTCGTCGACGACGCCCTCGCGGCCTACTACGGGCTCACCGCGCCCGCGGGCACGGGGCTGCGCCGCGTCGACCTCCCGGGCAATCGCCGCGCGGGGCTTCTCACACAGGGCTCGCTGCTCACGGTCACCAGCCACCCCGACCGCTCGTCGCCGGTGCGCCGCGGGCAGTGGGTGCTCAACCAGCTCATGTGCGAGCCGCCGCCGCCGCCGCCGCCCGACGTGATGGGCCTCCCCCCCGAGGCGATGCCCACCGGGTCGCTGCGCCAGCGCTTCGAAGCGCACCGCGCCAACCCCCGCTGCGCGAGCTGCCACGCCCTCATGGATCCCATCGGCTTCGCGTTCGAACACTTCGACGCCGTGGGCGCGTGGCGGGAGCGCGACGAGGGCTTCGCCATCGACGCCACGGGCACGCTCCCGGGCACCATGACCACCTTCGACGGCGCCACCGACCTCGCGACGCACCTCGCGCAAGACCCGCGCTTCCCGCGCTGCGTGACGCGCCAGTGGTTCACCTACGCCCTCGGCCGCGGCCCCGAGCCCTACGACGACCCGAGCATCGACGCCCTCTCGCACGATTGGAGCGCCGCGGGCCTGCGCCTGCGCGACCTCGTGCTGCGCATCGCGACGAGCCAGTCTTTCACCCAGCGCCGCGGCGAGCCCGTGGGAGGCATGCGATGACCACGAAGCTCACACGCCGCGCCCTCTTCGGCGCCGCGGGGGTCGCCCTGTCGATCCCCTTCCTCGAGAGCCTCTCGCCCCGGCGCACCGCCGTGGCGGGCGTGCCCCTCATGCCCCGTCGGCTCATCGTGTGGTACGTGCCCAACGGCATCAACGGCTCGACGCCCAACGCGTTTCGACCCGTGGCCGCGGGGAGCGCGTACGCCCTCACGCCGATGCTCGCGCCCCTCGCGCCGCTGCGCGCCGAGGTGCAGGTGCTCACGGGCCTCGCCAACCGCCCCGCGCAGGCGAGCTACATGGGCTCCAACGACGGCGCCGGCGACCACGCGCGCGGCACGGGGTCGTTCCTCACCAACGCGCGCATCGCCAAGACCGAGGGCGCCGGCGTGCGCAACGGCGTGTCCTTCGACCAGGTGGCCGCCGCGGCCATCGGCGGGTCTACGCGCCTCCCTTCATTGCAGCTCGGCATCGACGGCGGCTCCTCCACGGGCGGCTGCGACTCGGGCTACTCGTGCGCGTACGCCCGCAACATCTCGTGGGCCGACGCCACCACGCCGGTGCCCAAGCTCACCAACCCCGCGGTGATCTTCGACCGACTCTTCGCGGGCGGCGAGTCCATGGCGCTGCGCGCGCGCCGTCAGGCGTACCAGTCGAGCGTGCTCGATTACATTCGCGGCGACGCCGAGCGCCTGCAGCAGCGCCTCGGGGCCACCGACCGGCAGAAGCTCGACGAGTACCTCACGGCCGTGCGCGAGCTCGAGCGGCGCATCATGGCGGCCGACGCGCCCATGACGTGCACCCTCCCGCCGCGGCCCGTCGAGGGCCTCGCCTACGCCGAGCTCGTGGCGGTGATGAACAACCTCATGGCCCTCGCGCTGCGCTGCGACGCCACGCGGGTGATCACCTTCATGCTCGGCAACGCGGGCAGCGGGCGCGACTACTCGTTCATCGGCGCGGCGGGCGCGCACCACGAGATCAGCCATCACATGTCGGAGCCCGAGAAGCTCGCGAAGCTCCAGACCATCGGCACCTGGGAGGTGCAGCAGTTCGCGGGCCTCCTGCGCCTGCTCGACGGCATGCGCGAGCCCGACGGCACCTCGCTGCTCGACAACTCCGCGGTGCTCTTCTCGAGCGAGATCGCCGACGGCAACGGGCACCTGCACCACGGCCTCCCGGTGGTGCTCGCGGGCCGCTGCGGCGGCGCCCTCACGCCCGGCCGCCACGTCGTCTACGCCGAGGAGCGCCCCATCGCGAACCTCTTCCTCGCGCTCCTCAACGCCCTCGGCGCGACGGCCACCTCCTTCGGCCTCGAGGGCACCCGCGTGCTCGAGAACCTCGGCGCGGTGAGCGCCGCGTGAGCCTGCGCCTCTGCGGCCTCGTGGCGTGCGCCGCGCTCGCCTCGGCGTGCCCTGGCAGCATCGAAGACCCCGCGCGCTTCCGCGACGCGACCGTCGGCCTCGACGCGCCCCCGGGTGACGCGAGCGCCCCCGACGCGACCGTCGGCCTCGACGCGCCCTCCGCGTGCGTCGACTACGTGGAGCGCACCCTCCTGCCCGAGACCTGCGCGACGGCCTACTGCCACGGCGCCGCCAAGGCCGCGGCGAGCCTCGACCTCGAGTCTCCGGGCCTCGCCCGCCGCCTCGTGGGCGTGCGCGGCTCCATGGGGTGCCGCAGCGTCGCCCTCGTCGATCCGCTGCGCCCCGAGGCGAGCCTCATGGTCGCCAAGCTCCGCGCCACGCCGGGCTGCGGCGCGCGCATGCCCCTCGCGGGGACGCCCCTCACCGCCGCGCAGCTCGAGTGCGTGCGCGCGTGGGCCGAGGGGCTCGCGGGCTCCCTCGCCGCCGACGCGGGGGCCGACCGATGAGCCGCATCGCATGGGGCCTGGCCCTCGCGCTCGCCTCGCCGACGGCCCTCGCGCAGGGGCGCCCGTGGCTCGACGCCGAGCTCGGCGCGCAGGTCGTGGGCCGCCACCTGAGCTACCACGAAGACCTCTTCGCGCGCCTGAGCACCTACGACCTCACGGCGGCGCCGGGCCTCTACGGCCGCGCGGTGATCTATCCCGGCGCGCTCACGGCGAGCCCCATCGCGGGCATGTTCGGTCTCTCGCTCGGCGCCGACGTGCTGCTCGCGCCCGACTCGCGCGCGGCGAACGGCGCCGCGGTGCCCGTGCGCGCGTGGGGCTACACCGCGGGGCTGCGCGTGCGGCTCCCCGCGGGGATGCCCGACGTGGGCCTCGACGTCGCCTACGTGGCCCAGCGCTTCACCCTCGGCCGCACCACGCCGACGCTCGACGCGGGCGTGCCCGGCGTGGCCGCGCAGAGCCTCCGCCTGGGGGCGAGCGGGCGCTTCCCCGTGAGCGATCGCGTGGCCGTCACGGGGCGCGCGGCGTGGCTCGCGGTGCTCGACGCGGGCACGGCGCAGGGGCTGTATTTCCCCCGGCAGACGAGCAACGGCGTCGAGGTGGCCGCGGGCGTGGCGGTGGTGCTGTGGCGCGGCCTCGAGGCGCGCGCCGGGGTCGAGTACCGGCGCTATTTCTCGTCGGTGAACCCCGAGCCCGGCGACCCGTACATCGTGGGCGGCGCGCTCGATCAGTACGTCACGGGCACGCTCGGCCTCGCGCTGCGGCGCTGAGCGTCACCGCGAGCAGCCGACGCGGGTCCCGTGGAGGGCCACCTCGTCGATCCAGAGGTCGAACTCGGGCTCGGCGTCGGGGCGGTACAGCTGCAGGCCCACGTTGACGCGCACCCAGTCGGGCGCAAACCACGTAGGCACGCGCGTGGGGAGCACGGCCATGTCGGTGAGCTCCGCGCCGTCGAGCCACACGTGGAGCTCGTTCGTGTCGCCCTTGAAGTGCCACTCGAGGCAGGCCCAGCGGTCGAGGGGCATCGCGGTGGCCGAGCGGCGCGCGTAGTCGGTGGCGGGGGGCCGCGGCGAGGTATCATAGCTCGACTCGAGCTGGCGCCCCGCGATGCTCACGCGCTGCGAGACGTTGAGCCCCGGCGGCAGCGCGCCGTCGCCCGCGCCCGCGTCGCCGAGGCGCCCGCCCGATTCGAAGAGGGTGCTGTGCGTGGTCGGAGCGCGCGCGGCCATCCACACGAAGGCCCTGCCGAAGTAGGTGTTTCTCGCGCGCGGAAAGCCCACCACGGTGCGCAGCCCCACGTTGGCCCCGGCGCCGCCGTCGACGTTGGGCGCGCTCGTGTGCACGTGCAGCGCGCGGCGCCCGCGGGCGGCCCGCGTGGCCTCGACGGCGAGCGTGCCGTTGGAGGCGTAGGGCGTCCACACGTCGCGGTCGTAGCCCGCGTCGCCTTCGAAGTCTTCGCAGATGGCGAAGATCGAGCCCGCGCACCGCGAGGGGCCGAAGTACCCCACGTCGCCCGTGGCGTCGCGCGGCGCGTCGCGCGCGGCGTCCATCGCCGCGTCGACGGCGCCCGCATCGGCGGTGACGTCGGCGCCCGCGTCGGATGTGACGTCGGTCCCAGCGTCGACCGATACGTCCGTGCCTGCGTCGCTCGCAGCGTCGCTCGCCGTGTCGCTCGCAGCGTCGCTCGTCGCGTCGCGCACGATGTCGGTCGCTACGTCGCGCGCCGCGTCCGTCGCGGCGTCGGAAACGGGCTCGATGGGGTCTTCGAGGCAGCCCCGCGCGGCGCTGGCGGCGAGCAGTGCAGCGACGAGGCGCGGGGCGCGCAGAGACCAGGCGTGGGGAGGGCGCATGAGAGGGGCGGCATATGAGCACGACCCCGCGCGCACGGTCTATTCACCGGTGCGCCCGGCGCGTGCACACGTCGCGGAGCTTGTAGCCGAC
>CANMAT010000318.1 GCA_947494865.1 Deltaproteobacteria bacterium | reverse complement strand
CTTCCGTCGAGAACTGCGCCCCGAGGAGCACCGCGAGCTTGCCCGCGGGCACCTTCGCGATGGCCTCGGCCGCGCGGTCGAGCGCCGCGGAGAGCTTCACGTCTTCGCGCGCCCCGTCGCGCCCGAGGCGGGCCTTGACCACCCTCCCCTCGTGCTCGCGGAGGTACGTCATCATGCCGTCGTCGCACATCCAGAAGCGGTTGACGGCCTCGTTGTCGCGCGGGCGGTTGCGGTACGCGCGCTGCTCGCGCGGGTCGACGTCGAGGTACATGTTGCACCCCGTCGCGCAGCCCGGGCACACCGAGGGCGTCTCCCTGAGCGTCCACACGCGGGCCTTGAAGCGAAAGTGGCTCGACGTGAGGGCCCCAACGGGGCACACGTGCTCGGTCATGAGGGTGTAGTCGCCCTCGAGCTTGCGCCCGGGGGCCAGCACCACCTCGTTGCGGTTGCCGCGCTCGCGCAGGTCGAGCATGTGATCGCCGGCGAGCTCGTCGCACACGCGAATGCAGCGCGTGCAGGTGATGCAGCGCTCGGCGTCGTACACGATGGTGTCGCCGAACACGACGCCCTTGGGCTTGTGCACCGGCTCGTCGCGCATGCGCTTGAAGGTGCGCTGCTCGCTCATCCAGTAGTCTTGCAGCTTGCACTCGCCGGCCTGGTCGCAGATAGGACAATCGACCGGGTGGTTGACGAGCAGAAACTCCTGCACGTGGGCGCGCGCCTCGGCGGCGTGCTTCGACGTGGTCGAGCGCACCACCATGCCGTCGGCGGCCTGCACCTGACACGCGGGCTGGAGCTTGGGCTTGCGGTCGGGCACGTAGTCGTTCTTGGCCGCGTCCCACTTCATGATGTCGAGCATCATCGCGCGGCCGCCGGGGGCGGGCTCGATCTCGACGAGGCACATGCGGCAGTTGGCGGCCACGGAGAGGCCCGGGTGCCAGCAGTAGTGCGGGATCTCGACCCCCACCCGCCACGCGGCCTTGATGATGGTCTCACCCTTCTCGAAGGGGATCTCGCGGTCGTCGAGCTTGAAGTTAGGCATCTCCGTCACCCTCAGCGGTCGCACTCGCCGCCGATCATGTTGATCGAGCCGAAGGCGGGGATAATGTCGGCGAGCATCGAGCCCAGGATCATGGGCTTGGCGCACTGGAGCGAGAAGAAGCACGGCCCGCGCACGCGCACGCGCCAGGGGTTGCCGCCGCCGCGCGACACGAGCAGAAAGCCGAGCTCTCCGTTGCCCGCTTCGGTGTACTGATAGACCTCACCGGGGGGCACATCGATGCCCTCCATGATGAGCTTGAAGTGGTTGATCGTGCCCTCGATGGTCGAATAGACCTCGCTCTTGGGCGGGAGCACGATGCGCGGGTCGCTCACGTTGATGGCGTAGTCGGGCGTGCCCGGCTTGATCTTGTTCAAGAGATCGAGCGACTGCTCGATGATGCGCGCGCTCTGACGGATCTCTTCGAGGCGGCACATGAAGCGGTCATACGTGTCGCCGTCTTCGCCCACGGGCACGTCGAAGTCGACCTCGTCGTAGGTGAGGTACGGCTTGTCTTTGCGCACGTCGTAGTCGATGCCCGTGCAGCGGAGCACGGGGCCCGAGGCGCCCATCGAGAGGGCGTCTTCGCGGGAGAGAATCCCTACACCCTGCGTGCGGTCGAGGAAGATGCGGTTCTTGAGGAGCAGCGAGGCCCCCTCGTCGACCACCTCTTGGATCTTCGGCAGGATGGCGCGAGACATCCCCTCGAGGCGGTCGGTGGGCGCGTCGGCCGCGCCGCCTACGCGGAAGAACGAGTGCGTGAGGCGCGCGCCCGTCTGCTCCTCGCAGGCGTCCCACGCCCACTCGCGGGCCTTGAGAAACCACAGGAAGGGCGTGAACGCGCCGAGCTCCATGGCCATGGCGCCGTTGCACGTGAGGTGGTCGCTGATGCGCGACAGCTCGCCGAGGATGACCCGCAGGAGCTGACAGCGCCGCGGCACCGTAATGCCGAGGAGCTTCTCGACGGCGAGCGCGTAGCCCACGTTGTTGAGGAGCGGCGAGACGTAGTTCAGCCGGTCGGTGTAGGGGAACACCTGCTGCCACGTGCCGCGCTCGCACATCTTCTCGAAGCCGCGGTGCAGGTAGCCAGGCTGCACATCGACCTGTTTGATTTTCTCACCCTCGAGCGTGAGCACCATGCGAATGGTGCCGTGCATGGCCGGGTGCGACGGACCCATGTTCAGGGTCATCGGCTCGCTCGGCAGCTCCAGCTCGGATTCCTCGAAGTCGAGATCGACGGGTTCCATTCAGCGGTTCCGTGAGGGACAGTGGAGGGGAAAGTGAGGGACTCAGTCGTTCGGGTCGGAGCGGGGCGCGCGGTCGAGCGGCAGGGCCGGGTCGAGGAGGTCGACGCTGGGCCCGCGGTTGAGCGGCATGCCCTCGTCGGTGAGAAACGGCCCCAGGCGGTCGAAGGTGCCCTCGCGGTACGCCACCAGGGGCTGCGCCTTGTTCGCGGGGTACTCTTTGCGAAGGGGAAAGCCCTGGAACTCTTCGTACATGAGAATCCGACGGAGGTCGGGGTGGCCGTCGAAGCGCACGCCGTACATGTCAAAGGCCTCGCGCTCCAACCAGTTGGCGCCCTTCCACACCGCGGAGAGCGTCGGCACGCGCGGGTCTTCGCCCGACGTGCGGGTCTTGAGCCGTACGCGGTGCTTCTTCGTGACCGAGTAGGCGATCACGTAGACCTCGAAGCGGTCTTCCATGTCGAGGTCGTCGGTGCGCGGGTCGCAGAGGTCGACGACCGAGAGGTCGACGAAGTAGTCGCACTGACAGCGGGGGTCGGACTTGACGAACTCGGCCGCCTCGCGCCACCGGGAGAGGGCGATGAGGGCCACGTCGTCGCCGCGGAACGAGCTCGTCTCGCGCACGTCGGCGCCGAACTTCTCAACGAGCCTATCGAGGATGATCTTCGACATAGGGGGTGTTGGCTCTTCGCTCAGCGCTTCAGGCGAAGCTGGTGGAGCTGCTCGAGCGAGCGGACCTTGTCGGCGGGCAGCTCGGTGTTCTTGAGCACGGCCGGCGTGCGGTCGCCGCGGCCGATCTTGTCTTGCAGGAGCATGAGGCCGTCGAGCACGGCCTCGGGGCGCGGCGGGCAGCCGGGGATCATCACGTCGACGGGGATGAGCTTGTCGATGCCCGGCACCGTGGCGTAGTTGTCGTAGAAGCCGCCGCACGAGGCGCAGGTGCCGAACGCGATGACCCACTTGGGCTCGGTCATCTGGTCGTAGATGCGCTTGAGGGCGGGCGCCTGGCGGTGCGAGATGGTGCCCACCACCCAGAGCACGTCGGCCTGGCGCGGCGAGAAGCGCGGGGCCTCGGCGCCGAAGCGGGCGATGTCGTAGCGCGGCGACGCGGTGGAGAAGAACTCCATGCCGCAGCACGCGGTGGCGAAGGGATATTGAAACAGTGAGTATTTGCGCGCCCAGTTGAGCAGCGCTTCGAACTTCGTGGTGACGAAGCCCGAATCGCCGCCGCCCATCACGCGGGTCTCGAGGTTCACGTCTGCCATTCGAGGGCTCCCTTCTTCCAGCAGTACACGAGGGCCGCGGTGAGCACCGTGAGGAACACGAGCATCTCGACGAGGCCCGTCACCCCGAGGCGCTGGAAGAGCACCGCCCACGGGTAGAGAAAGATGGCTTCGATGTCGAACACCACGAAGAGGATCGCGGTGAGGTAGAACTTGACCGACTGCTTGACGTGCGCCGCGCCCGTCGACTCGGAGCCGCACTCGTAGGGGATGGCCTTCTCGGGCGTCGGGTTCTTCGGCCCGAGCAGCGACGCCAGCGTGAACATCGCGACGGCGACGAACAGCGAGAACGCCACGATCATGAAGATCGGGCCGTAGCTTTGCGCGAGGCTCAGTTGCGAGGCGTCGTTCACGGGTCTCTCCTGCGGGAACACGGATCTAGCGAGGTCGCAGAATCGTGTCAATCGCCCGCTTCAGCACGGGTTTCGCGGCGCTCGAGCGCATCGATGGGGCGACCGCCGCCAGCGCGGCGCGCGGACCGTACACCGGCTTCGGCCCCGGATGCTAGAGATCGCGTTCACGGGACGGCGGGGCGCGTCACACCGTAGAGACACGCACGGCGAGGGTCGATCCGCGGGCGGTTCGCAGGGGCCGCCGGGTCGCCTCGGCGAGACGCTTCTCGAGGGCGGGGGAAGGGTTGGAAATCACGATCTGCGCGCGGCGCGCGGCCTCCACGGCCAGCGTCGCCACGGCGGGCTCGGCGCCCGCGTCGAGCGCGCCCGTAGGGTCGTCGAGCCACAGGAGCGGCGGGAGCTGCGGCGACAGGAGCGAGCCGTAGAGCCCCAGGGTGCGCAGGGCACCGCGGGAGAGCTCCGACGACGCCGTGGCCCGACCGTCGCGCGTGAGGAGCTCCATCGAGACCTCGCCCGCCGCGCCGCGCGGGAAGCGCAGCCCGTCGTACCCGACGAGCGCCGCGCGCAGGTGCGCGTCGAGGGCGCGCCGCGCCTCGGCGACGTCGTACACGTTGACCATGAGGTTGACGAGGTTGCTGCCGTCGTCGCGCAGCGCCCCGTGAAACCCGAAGGGCACGGTGGGCGCGTGGGGGTCGTCGTCGCGCGGGGCGGCCCCGCGGCGGAGCGTCCACCGCGCGACGGCGTCGGCGAAGGGGACGACGCGCGGGTCGCCTCGAAACGCCGACACCGCGCCCAGGCTGGTGATGTCGTTGGCGATGCGCGACACCTCGGTCTTCGCCCGCTGCAAAATGGGCGTGCCGGGCACCTTCTTGCGCGGGTAGATGTACTCCACCCGATCGCCGATGCGCTCGAGCACCTCGTGCTGCTCGAAGTCGCTCACGAGCTGCGCGCGCTCGTACCCCACGAGCCACCCGGGGGCGCCGTCGACGCGCTCGACGATCACCTCGTGCGCGTAGTCGAGCTCCTCGTAGGGGGCCGGCGCGAAGCGCGCGAGCATGCGCACCTCGATGGCTGACGGATGCCAGAAGTCGGCCTCGCCGGCGCGCTCGTCGGCCATCGCGCGGCCGAGCGCGAACCACCCCTGCGCGGTGCGCGCGTAGAGCGCCACGGCGCGCTGGAGCTCCAACGCCCGGGGGCCGGTTACCACCGAGAGGTCGCCCGGCTCCCACGCCACGCGGTCGAGCGCGCGGTACCCCTCGACTTCGAACCGCTTGACCCTCATGCCGCTCCTCCTCCAAGGCTCTGCGGCCCCGGCCAGCACGCGCGCACCGCGTCGCCCTCGCGCACCTCGCCCCGCATGCCCGCGCGCGCCCCCGGCGCCCGCACGAAGCGCCCCAGCCAGGGCGCCTCGGCGCTGAAGCGACGCACCCCGCGGCCCCGCTCCCACGCCGTGACCACGCGCGGGGTCACGGGGTCGCGCCAGCGGCCCACCACGGCCTGCAGCGTGCCCTCGCGCCCGTGCTCGGCGGCGCCCCAGAGGGCCTCGTCGAGCGCGCCGTCGGTGCGGGCCCACGCGCTCATCTCGCACGGAGACGGCCGCGCGCGCGTGCCGAGCGCCACCGAGAGCCCCACGGCG
>CANMAT010000317.1 GCA_947494865.1 Deltaproteobacteria bacterium | reverse complement strand
TCGGTCGCGGCGAGCACGCGGCGCAGCGTTCGCCCGACGAGGGGGGCGAGCTCGTCGAGGCCTTCGTCGTCGAGGCGCGCGAGCGAGGGCGACGGGGCCATCGGCACGATCCACGTCTCGTAGGAGCGGTGCGGCGCGAAGGGGCAGAACACGGCGTAGCGCGCGGTCTGCTCCACGACGCGCACCGCGGCGGCGAGCTCGCGGTCGCGCGCCTCGGCGAGCGCGCCGCGGCCGTGCGCGGCGTGATGCCTGCGCGAGATGCCGTCGCGGCGCCGCACGCCCGACGGCGACACCGGGAGCGACATCACCTGCCCGTGCGCGTGGTGGAGCGACGCCCCCGAGCGCGGCCCGCGGTTCTTGAACATGAGCACGGCGCGGGCGTCGGGGCGCGCGGCCATCGCCTGGCAGCGCTCGCGGTAGAGGTCGAGCACCGCGCGCGTGTGCGCGTCGCCGAGGTCGGCGAGGTCGACGCCGTGGTCGGGCGTCTCGACGATCACCTCGTGGTCCCCCGCGGAGGGCACCACGGCGTGCGTCGCCGAGGCGTCGGCCTCCACGGTCGCGTCGGGCCGCGCCATCGGAAAGAGGTTCGCGAAGGCCCGCGCCGTCCATCGCCCCGAGGCGTCGCGGCGCTCCGCCCGCGTCACCGTCGTGTGCGCCTCGTGGCCGGGGCAGAAGGGGCACTTCGAAGCGTCGCGGGCGACCGTAGGGGGCGCAAAATCGCGCGGCGACCCGCGGCGCCCGGGGGCCACCAGCACGAGGCGGTCGGTGACGAGGTCGCGCCGCAGCGACGGCGAGCTCACCGAGCGCCTCCGCCGACCCGCGAGGCCGCGCGGCCGCCCTGCGCGCGCAGCGAGCGCGCGTGAGCGAACGCGGCCGCCCGCAGGCGATCACAAGATGGCGACGCGTCGCCGTGGCGAATCGCCACGCGCCCCGCGCGGGCGGTCTGCAGCGAGAGCAACATCGGAGAATGCGCCGCGCTCATACCTCATTCCGCGTCGCCGGGGGAGTGGGGGCGCGGTGACGATGGTTGGTGTAGCGCGACGGGGCGTTCTGATATCGTCGCCACGAAACCACGGAGAGCCGCGATGGCGAAGTTCCACAACAAGGCCCAACAGTACAAGAGCATCGTGCCGCCGCCGCCCGAGCGGCCGCAGCCCACGAAGGCGGCGCTCGACGCGCTCGTCGAGGTGGCCACCATCGCGGCCTGCATCGACGGCCGCCTCGAAGCCGGCGAGGCGCGCGCCCTCGCCACGCAGATCCACGCCACACCGGGCTTCGAAAACCTCGACAACGACGCGCTCGGCCGCACCGTCGAGGTCATCGCGGTGCAGGTGGCGACGGAGGGCATCCCCGCGCGCGTGAAGTCCATCGCGAAGGCGATCGGCAGCGACCTCCAGACCCGCGAAGAGGCCTTCGCGCTCGCGACCCTCTTCGTGCTCTTCGACGGCGAGGTCGGCGACGAGGAGCAGGAGCTTCTCGAGCTTCTCCAGAAGGAGCTTCACATCTCCGACGAGCGCGCGAGCGACATCACCTCGCAGCTCGCCGACGACGGCGCGTAGCCGACTACACATCGCGCGCCTCGCTTCGCACCCCCGCAGAGACGCGTCGCGTCAACCATTCTCGTACGCCGAAGGCTTGCTCGCGCTGCGACAACGGCGCTAATGGTTGAGCCAGCACCGCGTTGTGATCACCACGACGGGGAGGTAGTCCCGCCATGACCATGCAGCCGCTCACGACACCGCGCCTCGAGCTCGTGCCCATCACACTCCCGCTCGTCGAGGCCGTCATGGCCGACCGACGCGACGAGGCCGCGCGGCTCGTGGGCGCCAAGCTCCCCGCGAAGTGGCCAGGCCGCGCCCTCATCGAGCGCGCGTTCTCGGTCTCGATCGACCACGTGCGCGCCGACCCCGACGTGCGCCTCTGGGGCGATCGCCTGATGATCACCCGCGACCACGACCGCCGCCTCGTCGGGAGCGTGGTGTTCCACGGCGCGCCGGGCCCCGAAGGAGACGTCGAGGTCGGCTACGGCGTCGAGGAGTCTTCGCAGGGCCTCGGGCTCGGCACCGAAGCCACGTGCGCCATGGTCGACTGGGCCCTCGAGCAGCCGGGCGTCGCGCGCGTCACCGCCACCACGCTGCCCTGGCACAAGGCCTCCATTCGCATCCTGCAGCGCGCGGGCTTTCGACCCTCGGGGTGGCGCGAGCACGAGCTCCTCGGCGACCTTCAGGTCTTCGAACGACTGCGCGTCCCCGTCGCTACGGGCGTGCAGCGCCGCTTCGCCGAGCAGCGCGCCTGAGCGCTGCGCGCACCCCTCGCTACATCCCTTCGAAGGTCTGATACGGCTGCGTCGTGCGGTGCCGCGGCGTGGGCGTCGGCGCGCTCGGCGCGGGCGCCGGCGTCGGGGCGGTCACCTGCGCGGGGCGCCTGCGAACGACGACCCTGCGGCGGTTTTGCAGATCGCCCTCTTCGCCCGGCTCGACGGCCGCGCCGGGCGCCGGGTCGGGCGTCGCCGCCGGCGGGTTCGAGAGGGCCGCGACGGTGTCACCCGACGCGATGGGGGCGCTCGCCAGCGGGGGCACCACGGGCGACGACAAGGCCTGGACGCCCGGCGGCGCGCCCGCGCCCGCGGTCTCGTGGGAGGGGGGCCTCAGCAGCGAGAGACCCACGGCCACGGCGGCGATGGCGGCGGCGGCGCCGAGGGCCACGCCGATCCACGCGCGGCGCGCGGGCGGATTCACCGACAAGATCGTGGTCGCCTCGGCGGCGAGGATCGAGCGCGCGCGGGCGGCTTCGATCTCCGGCGCGAGGGCTTCGAGCTCGGAGAGAAAGAGCTGCGCGGTCTGCGGGCGCTCGTCGGCAGACTTGTCGAGCGCGCGCGCCACGAGCGCCTCGAGCGAGGCGGGGATGTTCGGCCCCGGCGCCATCTCGCGCACCCGCGGCGGCACGGTCTTGATGTGGTGCGCCATCACGATGACCGCGTCGTCGTCGGTGAAGGGCGCCTGGCCGGTGAGCATGTGAAAGAGCAGCACGCCGACGGCGTAGAGGTCGCTGCGGCCGTCGAGCGATTTGCCCTGCGCCTGCTCGGGGGACATGTACCGCGGCGTGCCGAAGACCGTGCCCTCTTGCGTGGCCACGGGGTCGAGGCCGGGGCTGTGCTCGCCGTCGCGGATCTTCGCGATGCCGAAGTCGACGACCTTCACGATCACGTCGTCGTCGGGGCGGCCGTGCACGCGCGCGAGGAAGATGTTGTCGGGCTTGAGGTCGCGGTGAATGATGCCCCGCGCGTGGGCCTCGTCGAGGGAGCGGAGCACGCCGCACGCGACCCGCACGGCGTCGTCGACGGCGAGGGTGCCCATGTCGCGCATGCGAGACGAGAGCATCTCGCCCTCGAGCAGCTCCATCGCGAGATAGAGCAGCCCCTCGGGGCTCTGCCCGAAGTCGAGAATGGTGACCGTATTGGGGTGCTTGAGCTGCGAGAGGAGCTTCGCCTCGCGGGTGAAGCGCGCGACCGTGTCGGGGTCGCGACCGAGCTCGCGGCGCAGCACCTTGAGCGCCACCTCGCGGGCGAGGGGAGCCTGCTCGGCGCGGTACACGGTGCCCATCCCACCCGCGCCGAGGCGGCCGACGATGGTGTATCGCTCGTCGAGCGTGGCGCCGAGGAGGGGGTCGTTGCCCGCCGCGTCGAGCACCTCGCGCGTGACCGTGCGGCGGCCGTCGGCAGGGCACGTCTGCACCTCGTCTGCGACGGTGTTTCTGCACTTCGGGCAGATGCGCACGGAAGGGGTTACCTCGAGGGGGCAGAGGCGGCGCGCGAATGAGCCCGCGCGACGCTCCTTGTGATATCACCAACCGTTGCATGGGTCTCGCGCGAACGTCGGCAGAACGGGCACCAGCGGGCCGACGCCGCGCCGCCGCGGCCTGCCTCGGGCTCCTGCTCTCGCTCGCCGCGGAGCCTGGAGGCTCGCGCTTCGAGGCCTCGCCGCTGCTCGCCGACGTGGGCCCGGGGGCGTGGTCTGAGCGCCTCGCGCACCCCGACCCCGACGTGCGCAGGCGCGCGGCGTGGATGCTCGGCCGCCACGCACCCGCGTACCGCGCGGCGCGCTCGCTCGCGTCGTCGGTGGCCGCGCGCCTCTACGAGTGCGCGCGTCGAGAGCGCGACGTCGGCGTGGTGCTCGCGATCGTGTACGCGTGCGGGCGCATCGACGCGCCCGAGTGCGACGCTGCTCTCCGCGAGATGGCCGGCAGCGAGAGTGCGTACCCGCCGTCGGCGCGCGCCGCCGCGCTGCGCTCGCTCGCCGCGCGCGGGGGCGACATGCGCGCGTTCGCGCCCTCGATGCTTCGACTCACGGCGAGCGGGGTGATGCCCGCGCCGGGCGACGACACCGCCGAGGTCGCGGTGCGCACGCTCGCCGAGCTCCCGCACGACGCCTTCGCGCGGGCCGTGGCCGAGGCGCGCGACCGCTCGCAAGGGGTGGCGAGCACCCTCCGCGCCATCGGCCGCCGCGGCGACCTCCGCTGGGCGCGCGCCCTCCTCGACGCCCTGCGCCCCGTGCCCGACGGCCACTCGAGCGGCCTCGCGCTCGCCGCGCTCGAAGCCGTGTCACGCCTCCGCTGCGTCGAGGCCGCCGACGCCGTCGTGGCGCTCGCCCGCAGCGGCAGCGACCTCGCCCTCCGCCGCGGCGCCGTGCGCGCGCTGGCCTCGCTCGGCGGCGCCTTCGACGCGTCGATCGTGCGAGGCCTCCTCGCCGAACCCGCCCTGCGCGACGCCGCGCTCGACACCCTCGGCGCGCTCGGCGACCGCGAGGCCGCGCCCGCCATCGAGGCCCTCCTCGCCGCGCCGTGGGCGGGCGATCGCCGCGCCGCCGCCGAGGCCCTGGGTGCCATCGGGCTCGCCGCCGCGGTCGCGCCCCTCGCCGCCCGCGCGCGCGTCGAGCCCGACGCGGGCGCGCGCCGGGCCATGTGGCGCGCGGCGGCGCGCATCGGGGGGGCGCCCGCGCTGGCCGCGCTGCGCGCCGTCGACGATCCCCTCGCGCGCTGGGCGCTGGCCGAGCTCCTCGTCGCCGACGGCTCCCTCCGCGGACCCGACGGGGTGTCGTCTCGCGACGCCTCGGGCGCGCTCGTCGCGGCGCTCTCGGGCGCGCACGTCGACCTGTCTACACCCTCCGCCGACGCCGACGCGCGGGTCGCGGCGGCCCTCGCGTTGGGGCACGCGCGCGGCGACGCGACGGGCCGCGCCGCGGCCCTCGAGGCGGCGCTCGCGCGCGAGCCCGACGAGGCCGTGCGCGTCGCGCTGGTGCTCGCCCTGGGACGCATCGGGCGCGACGACGACGCCCCCGCTGCGGCGCGCGGCGTCGCGTGCGAGGCGCTCCTCGGCATCGCGACGCGAGAGCGCGGCGCCGGCTCGCTCGCGCCCGCGGTGGCCCTCTCCGAGCTGGGCGCCCTGCGCGTTGCGGCGGCGCGCGACCTCGCCGCACAGGTCGTCGCCTCCGAGCCTCACGACGCGCTCACGCGCCGTGTGGCGCTCCACTCCGCGGGGCGTCTGTCCGCGCGCGGTGCCC
>CANMAT010000316.1 GCA_947494865.1 Deltaproteobacteria bacterium | reverse complement strand
TCTTGCTGGTCTCGGGCTGGTGGAGCCTCGCGCGCCACGCCCACTACGTCCCCGAGCTGGGCCTCGCCGCCGCGTGGACGCTCCCGGCGGGCTTCACCCACCTCGCGCCGTGGATCTACTGGCTCTTCCGCACGGCCCTGCCCATGGACCGCGCGAGCCGCGACGACGCCCGGTGCCGCACCAAGTACGGCGCCTTCTGGGACGAGTACTGCGAGCGCGTCCCCTACAAGGTCATCCCGGGCCTCTACTGAGCCCCCCCTCACCGCAGCCCGTTACGCGTTCGCGTCTCGGGCGCGCGCCATGTCGAGGGCCAGGTCTTCGATCATGTCTTCTTGACCGCCCACCGTCTTGCGGCGCCCCATCTCGACGAGAATGTCTCGTGACGAGAGCCCATATTTCTCCGCGGCGCGCTTCGCGAACAGCAGAAACGACGAGTACACCCCCGCGTACCCGAGAATGAGCGCGTCGCGGTCGATGCGCACCGGCGTATCCATCATGGGTACAACGAGGTCTTCGGCCACATCCATGATCTTATAAAGGTCGACGCCGTGTTCGACGCCCATGCGGTCGAGCACCGCGACGAGCACCTCCATCGGCGTGTTGCCCGCGCCCGCGCCGAGGCCCGCGGCGGAGGCGTCGATGCGGTCGGCCCCCGCGGCCATCGCCGCGATCGAGTTGGCGACGCCCATCGCCATGTTGTGATGCCCGTGGAAGCCCACCTGCGTGGTCGGAAGAAGCGCGGCGCGCAGCGCGCCGATGCGCGCGGTCACGTCGTCGGGGAGCATGAAGCCCGCCGAGTCGGTGCAGTACACGCACCCGGCGCCGTACGACTCCATGAGCTTCGCCTGCGCCACGAGGGCCTCCGGCGACACCATATGCGCCATCATCAAGAAGCCCACGGTGTCGAGCCCGAGCTTGCGAGAGAGGCCGATGTGCTGCCCCGAGACGTCGGCCTCGGTGCAGTGCGTGGCCACGCGGATCGTCGCGACGCCGCAGTCGGCCGCCATGCGAAGGTGATCGACGGTGCCAATGCCCGGGAGCAGCAGGGCAGACACCTTCGCCCGACGCATGCGCGGCACCACGGCGCGGAGGTACTCCTCGTCGGTGCACGCGGGGAAGCCGTAGTTGATCGAAGCGCCGCCCAGGCCGTCGCCGTGCGTCACCTCGAGGAGGGGAATCCCCGCCTCGTCGAGCCCCGTCGCCACCGTGATCATCTGCGCGAGCGAGATCTGGTGCCGCTTCGGGTGCATCCCGTCGCGGAGGCTCATATCGTGAAGAATGACCTTACGCCCGGTGAGGTTCACGACGTCATCTCCTGCGCGAACATCTCCGCGGCGCGGAGCGCGGCGGCGGTCATGATGTCGAGGTTGCCAGCATACTTCGGGAGGTAATCTCCGAGGCCCTGCACTTCCATGTAGACAGAGACCCGCCGACCGTCGAACACCGGGCCGTTCTTGAGAATGTAACCGGGCACGTAGCGCTGCACCTCGCGCACCATGTCTCGAATCGACGCGGTGATGGCCTCGCGGTCGGGCTCGTCTACCGTGAGGCAATGAATGGTGTCGCGCATCATGAGCGGCGGCTCCGCGGGGTTGATCACGATGATGGCCTTGCCCCTTTGAGCGCCGCCGATCTGCTCGACGCCGCGGGCCGTCGTGCGGGTAAACTCATCGATGTTCTGTCGGGTGCCGGGCCCGATGGATTTCGACGCTACGGTCGCCACGATCTCGGCGTACTCCACCGCTTGCACGCGGCTCACGGCGGCCACCATGGGGATGGTCGCCTGACCGCCGCAGGTGACCATGTTCACGTTGCCCTCGCGCGTGCCGATGTGAGCGCGGAGGTTCACCGGCGGCACGCAGAAGGGGCCGATGGCCGCCGGGGTGAGGTCGATCATCAAGACCCCCTCGGCCTGGAGCTTGCGCGCGTTCTCGGCGTGCGCGTAGGCGCTCGTGGCGTCGAAGGCGATGCGAACCCCGTCGGCCTTCACGTGCGGCACGAGGCCGTCGACGCCCGCCGAGGTGGTCTTGAGGCCGAGCTCCGCCGCGCGCCGCAGCCCGTCCGAGGCGGGGTCGACGCCGACCACCCACACCGGCTCGATCCACTCGCTCCGGAGCGCCTTGATCACCAGGTCGGTCCCGATGTTGCCTGAACCGACGATCGCTGCCCTGACTCTCATGACGGTTGGTCTCCTCACACGAAGCGAACGGTCGCCGAGCCGATGCCTCCGATGCGCACCCGCATCGCGTCGCCTGCCTTCACGGGCTCGAGCGGCACCAGCGAACCGCTGAGGATCACCTCCCCCGCGCGCAACGGCACCCCGAAGCGCCCGAGGGTGTTCGCGAGCCACGCCACGCAGGTGACCGGCGAGCCGAGCGCGGCGGCCCCCGCCCCGGTGCTGATGATCTCGCCGTTCTTCTCTACCACCATGCCGCAGGTTTCGAAGTCGACGCCGCGCGGGTCGACGCGCTCGCGCCCCAGCACGAAGAGCCCCGAGGAGGCGTTGTCGGCCACCGTGTCTTGAATGCGAATCTTCCAATCCTTGATGCGCGAATCGACGATCTCGAAGCACGCCATCACGCACTCCGTGGCGGCGAGAACCTCTTCATGGGTCACGCCGGGCCCCACGAGGTCGCGCTTGAGAAGAAAGGCAATCTCGCCCTCGGCGCGCGGCTGAATGAGCGCCGCGCTGATGGGCATATCGGCCCCGTCTTCGTAGGCCATCGCGTCGGTGAGGTAGCCAAAATCAGGCTGGTGCACGTCGAGCATCGACTGCACCGCCTTGCTCGTGACCCCGATCTTCTTGCCAATGACGCGCTCGCCGTCGGCGAGTCGCCGCGCGAGCATCCGAAGCGACACCCCATAGGCATCCTCGATGGTGATGCCCGGAAGCCGCGCCGTGAGCGGCGGCACCGTGCTCCGCGCGCGCAGGGCGCCGTAGAGCTCGTCGCCGCAGGCGCTGATCTCATCGGGGGTCACGCGAAGGCCTGGTCGCGCAGAAAATCGACGGTGAGTCGGTTGAAGAGGTCGGTGTGCTCGACCATCACCCAGTGCCCGCACTGGCTCAGCGTGAGCACGCGCGCGCGGCGGCAGCCGGCAGAGATCGCGGCGGCGCCGCTCACGGGGCAGAAATTGTCGTCGCGGCCCCAGAAGGCGAACACCGGACACGCGAGGCGGCCGAGCTCCGGCGCGAGGTGCGGCACCACCATGCTGGTGAGAACGCGCTTGGGCTGCAAAGGCGCGATCGCCATGCGCTCATCGAGGATCTCCTCCGTGAGCTGCGCGGGGTCGAAGAGCTGGAGGCCGAAGACCTTGCGCATGCCTTCACGGGTGATGCCCTCGGGGCCGAGAAAGACCTTCACCATGGCGCGAATGCCGGGCATCTTCATGTACACCTCGCGCTCTTCGAGGCCGCCGGGGGCCATGAGCACCAGCTTGCTCACGAGCTCCGGGCGCCGGAGCGCGAGCTGAATGCCCATGGCGCCGCCGTGCGAGTTGCCCACCACCGCGCACGACGTGATGCCCTGACGGTCGAGGAAGCGCTCGAGGGCGCCCACCAGAAAATCGAGGGTGTAATCGACGTCGTCGGGCTTGCTCGAGTGGCCGAAGCCCAGGGTGTCAGGCACCACCACCCGAAAGCCATGGGCCACGAGGTAGGGATAGTTGCGCCGAAAATTGCTCCACCCGCTCGCGCCCGGGCCGCTACCATGAAGAAAAACAACGACGGGGCCGCTGCCCTCTTCATGGTAGTGAACGCGGAGTCCGTCGCCGATGTCGGTGTATCGCCCCTCAGGCACCACGGTGGTCGTCATGCGCTCGGCTTCTTCTCGGTAGGTTTCGACAGAAACTCAGGCGGGTGGTGCCCCCACTCGCTGATGTGATCGTAGCTGGTGGGCACCCAGGTCGCGTCGTCGACGGCGCGCCCGCCATAACCGAACTCGAATTGAAACCCGCTCGGCGTCTTGGCATAGAACGACAGCATGCGGTCGTTGGGGTGCCGCCCGAGGGTCTGCATCACCCGAAGGCCCGCGGCCATGGTGCGATCGAGCGCGAGGCCCACGTCGTCGATCGAGCGCGCCTCGACCATGAAGTGGTGGATGCGCTTGCGCTGACGGTCGCCGAAGGCGATCGTGTGGTGACGGGCGTTGGCGTGAAAGAAGGCGATGTCGACGCGAAAGCCGTGAATGTCGCAGCGAATGTGGTCGCTGAGCCGAAACCCGAGCATCTCTTCGTAGAAGGCGGCGCTCTCGGCCTGCGCGTTGGCGGTGACCACCGCGTGGCCGAGGCCCTGCTCGTCGGCGACGAAGCCCGCGCGCACGACCTCGGATCGAAAGGGCTCGGCCGCGAGCGCGGGGCCGCAGAAGGCCTCCGACGGCGTGCCCGCGGGGTCGGCGAAGCGCAGGAGGCGCCGCACCATGCGGGCCTCGCACTCCTCGGCCGTGCCCTCGCGAACGGCCACCCCGGCCGCGCGGAGGCGGTCGCCGACGGCCGCGAGGGCCTCGTCGTCGGCGCACTCCCACCCGAGGCAGGCGAGGTCGTCGGCGCTCCCCGGCGTTACGAAGAGCCGCGCGGCGTGGCCGTCCATACGGAGGGCGAAGCCGCCGTCGGCGCGGCGACCGGCGAGCCCGAGGCCCAGCACCTGCGTGCCGAAGGCCTCCCAAGCCGCGAGGTCTTTCACTTCGAAGTGAAGATAGCCCAGCTGGGCGACGCGCTGCATGGCGGCTCCGGTGCTCACAGAAAGTAGTCGGTGTTCTTCAGGCCGAGGAGCACGCCGCCGAGGTTGCGCCCGGGCTTCTCGGGGTTGTTCGCGTAGTGGGCGCGGGCCGCGTGGATGTCGAGAAAGTACCGGAGCATCGGGCTGTTGCGAAAGATCGCGCGCCCGCCGCTCGCCGTGAACAGCCCGTCGATCGCCTCGACGCATTTGGCCACCGCGTTGGCCGAGTCGAAGCGAAACTGCACGCGGCGCGCGAGGGGGATGTCTTCGTTGGCGTTGGCGTGCGCCATCATCTCATCGAAGTTGCGATAGAGCGTCAGGCGCGCCTCATCGATGAGGGCAGAGGCCCGCGCCGCCGCGAGCTGCGCGGCGGGGTCGTCGGCCACCTTGGCGCCGTCGCCCGCGGCGACGCGCTTCGCGGCTGTCTCCCGGTACACGGCGAGGGCGCCCGCGGCGGCGCCGATGGCCGACGTAGACACCGAGCGCACGAAGATCTGCCCGAAGGGGAGCTTGTAGAGCGGCGCCGTGTTGAGCGCGTTGCCCGGGCTCTTGCGAAGGTACCCGTCGATGAGGCGGTGCGTGCGGTGCTCGGGCACGAAGGCGTCTTCGACGACGATGTCTTTGCTCCCGGTGGCCGTGAGGCCCTCGACGTTCCAGGTGTCGTCGATGCGATAGTCGCTGCGGGGGAGGAGGAAGGTGCGCATGTCGGGCGTCTTCGAGTCGCCCTCGGGGGGCACGAAGCCGCCGAGGAACACCCACTTGCAGTGGTCCGAACCGCTCGAGAACGACCACCGACCGCTCACGCGATACCCGCCCTCGGCGCGCACCACCTTGCCGGTGGGCGC
>CANMAT010000315.1 GCA_947494865.1 Deltaproteobacteria bacterium | reverse complement strand
GGAGATTCTCATCGTGCAGCAGGGGATGCTCGACCACCTGCGCGGCGCGCCGAAGCTCACCGACCTGCGCGAGTGGGGGCCCCGCGTGGGCGAGCTCGCCCGCGCCCGCGTCGACGCGCGCATGGAGGAGCAGAAGGCCCGCGGCCGCGACTTCGCCACCCACGCGGCGGCCGAGACGGGCGCGCGGCGGCTCCCGTCGGGGGCCGTGTACCGTGAGCTCCACGCGGGCACGGGGCCCTCACCGCTGCCCATCGACACGGTGCGGGTCAACTATCGCGGGCGGCTCCTCGGGGGCATGCTCTTCGACACCACCTACTCCGCCGCCGACGCGGGAGTCCCCGCCGAGTTCGCCTTTCAGGGCATGATCCCCTGCTGGGCGGAGGGCATCGCCCTGATGAAGGTGGGCGGCAAGGCGCGCCTCGTGTGTCCGTCGGACACCGCCTACGGCGACCGCGGGCAGAGCGGCATCCCCCCGGGGGCCACCGTCGTCTACGAGATCGAGCTCGTGGGCATCGCGAACCTCAACGACGCCGCACTCGAGGCGCGCGACCACTAAAGATGGCGTTGCGCGATCCTGTGATAGCGTCCGCGGCCGTGCGGGTACGGGTCACTTCACTCACGCGCAGATACGGCAGCGTTACGGCGCTCGACGACGTCACCCTCGCGGTGCCGCCCGGGCGCACGGCGCTGCTCGGGCCCAACGGCTCGGGCAAGAGCACGCTGCTCAAGATTCTTCTCGGGCTCACGCGCGCCACGAGCGGGCAGATCGAGGTGCTGGGCATCGACCCCGCGCGCGATCCCCTCGCGGTGCGCGCCCGCGTCGGATACATGCCCGAAGACGACGCCCACCTCCCGGGCATGACCGCCGTGGAGCTCTGCGCGTACGGCGCCGAGCTCGCGGGGCTCCCTCCGCGCGAGGCCATCGAGCGCGCCCACGCGGCCCTCTTCTACGTGGGCCTCGACGACAAGCGGTACCTGCCCGTCGAGGGCTACTCCACGGGCTTGAAGCAGCGCGCCAAGCTCGCCGCGGCCATCGTGCACGACCCCGACCTGCTCTTTCTCGACGAGCCCACCAACGGCCTCGACCCCGCCTCGCGCGAAGAGATGCTGAGCCTCGTGGCCGACCTCAAGACCCGCCGCGGCTGTGACGTGGTGCTCTCCACGCACCTCCTCCACGACGTGGAGCGCGTGTGCGACCACGTGATCGTTCTCGCGAGCGGCAAGCTCATGGCCGACGCGCCCCTCAAGCAGCTCCTCGGCGAGAACGACGGGCGCTACACCGTGCGCATCAAGGGCGACCCCGACGCGTTCGAGAAGGCCCTGCGCGCCCACGGGTGCACGCCCGAGAAGGCCCTCGACGCGTCGCGCTCTACGTGGCTCGTGGCGCCCCCCGTCGGCGCCCGCGACCTCGACGCCGTGTGGCAGAGCGCCGCCGACGCGGGCGTGCAGGTGCGGCAGCTCTCGTCGCGCACCGCCTCGCTCGACGAGGCCTTCGTACGGATGCTCACATGACCCCCAACACCTCGCAGCCCGCAGGCGTCATTCACGACCTCGCGTACCGGCGCTACGAGGGCGCGCGCCTCGGCGCCGCCACGCGCTTCACCGTCATCGCCCGCTACGCCGTAATCCTCCAGTGGCGGCTCCGCGCGGTGAAGCTCTTTCTCGTGGGCGCCCTCGTGGGCATGGCCATGGGCGCCATGGCCCTCGGGTTTCGTTTGGGCTTCTCGCGCATCGTGTCCGAAGGGGGCGAAGGGCTGCGCGGGCTCGACCGCGGCGCCGACGCCGTGCCCGTCGCGTACGCCCTCTCGGCGCAGTACCTCCCGTCGCTGCTCCTGGTGCTCGTGTGCGGCGCCCCCTCGGTGGCCGCCGACCTCAACGCCGGGGCGTTTCAGTTTCACTTCGCGCGGCCCGTGAGCGCGGGGCAGTACCTGGCCGGGCGCATGGTGGGCGCCGTCGCGTGGGCCGCCGTGTTCAGCTACGCCTCGCTGGTGCTCTACTGCGTCGAGCGCCTCGCGTTCGTGAGCGATCTCGCGGGCTCGGCGAAGCTCCTCGCGGTGGGCGCGCTCGGGGTCACCGCGCGCCTCGCGTCGCTCGGGGCCGTGGCGCTCGGGTGCTCGTCGCTCACGCGCCGCAAGGGCCTCGCGCAGGCCATGTTTCTCGCCCTCGTGGCGGGCACCGGAATGATCACCACCATCATGGCCCACAACCTCGACCGCCCCTGGGTCGCGGCCCTCTCGGTCATGGACGCGGGCGCCGCCCTCACCGACCAGCTCCTGGGCTCGGCGCACTTCGCCGGGGCCACCGCGTTCGCGCCGTCGCTAGCGCTCGCCGTGTGGATCGTCGCGCCCCTCTCGATCGCGTGGGCGCGCGTTCGCGGCGCCGAGGTGGTGCGCGGATGAACCCCGAGGTGGTGATCGAGTTCAACGCCGTTTCGAAGTGGTACGGCGTGGTGCTGGGGCTGCGCGAGGTGTCGCTGCGCATCGGCCGGGGCATCACCGGGCTGCTCGGCCCCAACGGCGCGGGCAAGAGCACGCTGCTCAAGGTGCTCACGGGCGAGGTGAGCCCGAGCCGCGGCGAGGTGAAGGTCTTCGGTCAGCGGGTGCCCTCCCTCGATGCGTTCAAGCGCATCGGGTACGCGCCCGAGATCGAGGTGTTCTTCGAAGAGCTCACCGCGAGGGAGTTCGTCACCGCGCTCGCCCAGGCCTCGGGCATGGACGGCGCCACCGCCCGTCGCCGCGCCGAAGAGACCCTCCACGAGGTGGGCCTCGAGAAGGCCCTCGACCGACGGGTGAGCACCTACTCCAAGGGCATGCGGCAGCGCACCAAGCTCGCCCAGGCGCTCTTGCACGACCCCGACGTGGTGCTCCTCGACGAGCCCATGACGGGCCTCGACCCCCTCGCCCGCGCCCACATGGGAGAGCTGATTCAGAAGCTCGGCGCCCGCGGCAAGGCCGTGGTGGTGTCGAGCCACATTCTCGACGAGGTCGAGATGATGACCAGCCAGATCGTGGTGCTCTACAAGGGCCAGCTCCTCGCGCAGGGCGACGTTCACGCCATTCGCGCGATGATCGACCGGCACCCGCACCGCGTGGCCCTCACCTGCGACGCCCCGCGCGCGCTCGCGGCGGCCCTGGTGGGTCTGCCCTCCATCGCGGCGCTGCGCTTCCCCAGCGACACCACGCTCGAGTTCGAAACGCGCGACCCCGACGCCTGCTACGGCGCCATTCCGAAGCTCGCGCTCGCCCACAACGTGAAGATCACGGCGCTCTCGTCGCCCGACGACAACCTCGCCGCGGTGTTTCGCTACCTCACCACCGACCCCCGCGGAGGCGTCTCGTGAGCGCGCTCACCGTCGCCCGCACCGTGCTCCTCCGCGCGTCGCGCAGGCCGAGCACCTACGTCATCTCCGCGCTCGCCTTCGTGCCCGCCCTCTTCGGCGCCATTCTGGGCTCGCAGGGCCACGGCGCGCTCGCCGGCGGAGGGCCCCTCGCGCTGCGCCTCGTGGCGCCCCTCATGGTCGCCGCGATGGTGGCCGGGCCTGTGGGCGAGTCTTTCGAAAACCGCACGGTGGTGTACTGGTTCACGCGGCCGTTTCCGCGCTGGCAGGTGCTCGCGGGCGAGGCGCTGGGCCACTTCGCGGTGGCCTCCCTCGCGCTGGTGCTCGCGGGCGCGCTCCTCGCGGTGGCCAACGCGCTCACGGGCACCGCCGACCTCGCGTCGCTGGCGCGCATCCCCGTCGGGCTGGTGCTCGAAGCGGCCGCGCTGGTGGGCTTCTCGGTGGCCATCGGCGCGCTGGTGCCCAAGCACCCGGTGCTCGCCGCGCTGGTGGTGCTCATGCTCAGCGAGGGCGCCCTGCCGATGGTGTGGGACAAGCTCTCGTACCTCTCGCTCGCCTATCACACGAGCGTGCTCACGGGCCTTCCGTTCAGCTTTCTCGGCGGTGCGAGCGACGTGGCGGCGCCCCCCCTCGCGGTGTCGGCCGCGGTGCTGCTCGTGTGGGCTGCGGCTCCCCTCGCGGTGGCCTCGGCGGTGGTGCGCGACCGCGACCTCGGGTAGAGCGCCGACCCCACGCGTGACACGGCCGCCGTTGACGCGCGCCGCGACGGGTCACTTGCAGACGCGTGTGCAACGCGACTTGCAGGCGTGTGCAAGTGGCACAGAGGGTTCACGGCGGGCGCGCGGCGTGCTCCCATCGGAGGCCTCGAAGGAGCTCACGCATGGCGAACCCGAAGGCCGACAAGCGCACGTTGATCGAGCAGACAAGAGACGCCGCGCTGGCGCGCCACAAGGCCCGCTACGCCGAGCTGGTGGCCCTCATTCGTCGGCGCATGGGCGCCGTGGTCGAGGCCTTCTACGACATCGGCGAGGCCCTGCGCGAGGTGCTCGAGAAGAAGCTCTACGCGGCCGAGGGGCACAAGAGCATGGCCGCCTTTCTCGCCGCCGAGGGGCTGCTGTCGTACCGGCAGGCGAACAAGCTCATCGCCATTGTGCGCAAGGTGCCGCGCGCGCAGGCGCTCACCCTCGGGCAGGAGAAGGCCTTCGCCCTGGTGGCCTACACCGACGCCACGCCCGACGACGACAGCGCCGCGGGCCTCCTCGCCGCCGACGCCCGCGTGGGAGAGAAGCCCGTGACGCGCGCCTCGGTGCGAGAGATCCAGGCGGCCACGCGCGCGGTGAACGCGAGCGAGCGCGCGAAGCGGCCGCCCACCGAGGCCCGCCGCGCGAAGGAGAAGGCCGACGCCGCGCTCGTGAAGACGGTGAAGGCCGCCCTGCGCGAGGGGGGCTTCGCGCGCGCCGCGGTGACGCTCAAGCGCGACACGGTGCGCATCGAGGTGACGCGCGCGCAGGCCGAGCGCATCGCGAAGCGCGGGTGAGCCGAGGCGGCGAACGTCACTCGGGCACGGTGGTGCCCATTGCGGCGTTCACGGCCACCACCGCGCGGTTGAGGGCGCCCGGCGCCTCGGCGGTGTTGTCGGTCGACCACGCGCGCACGACGCCGGCGTAGTGGTACGTGAGCGAGATGCCGCGGCTCGTGGCCGCCGAGGGGTACGCGCCGTCTTCGATCTCGATGACGCCCGTGGCCTCGATGGCGCGTCGCAGCGCGGCGACGTCGGCCGCGGCGCCGGGCAACCGCGCGCGCGTCTCGGTGCAGGCCGCGGGGCTCGCGCAGGTGCGCACGCGCGTGCGGCCGTCTTCGTAGACCGTCGCCGAGGAGCTGCGGCCCTCGCAGCAGGGGCCGTCGCGGCCGATCACGAGCGCGATGGGATCGACGGGCGCGGCGTCGGCGGGCGCGTCGGTCGCGGCGTCGGTCGCGGGGGAGCTGAGGGGCTGCGCGGCGGCGGGCTCGCTCGCGACGTTGACGGTCGACGGCGCGCATCGTGGCAGCGCCCGCGCGACGGTGGGACGACACGAGCTGACGCAGAGGGCGGCGAGGTAGGCGCGCGAGGGGTGGCGGCGAACGCAGCGGCGAGCCGTGGGGCGGAGCCATGCCTGACGAGCGAGCAGCGGAGGGGCATTGCAGTCGCTCACGACAGCAAACCTGTTCGTCGAACAGTCGGCGTGTACACGCACCGCCCCGACGG
>CANMAT010000314.1 GCA_947494865.1 Deltaproteobacteria bacterium | reverse complement strand
CGTCGGCGTCGGGCTGCGCGGCGGCCCAATGGTCGACGGTTGCGCGCAGGGAGCGGAGCGCGTTCGCCGCGCCCACACAGCGCGCGCATGACGTGAGGTGGAGGTCGAGGGCCACGCGCTCGGCGTCGGGGAGCTCGCCGTCGAACCATGTCTGGAGCGTCGCGTCGTCGGGGTGGGTCATGTCAATCCTCCTCGTGGCCGTCGCGATGGTCTTGCGGGATCGGGGCCTCGGCGCCGAGGCTCTCGTGAAGTAGCACCTGCATCTTGCGCCGCGCGTGGAAGAGGCGCGACATCACAGTGCCCTTCGGGACGCTTGTGGCTTCGGCGATCTCTTCGTACGAGAGGCCCTCGACCTCGCGCAGCACGATGACGGTGCGGTGATAAGCGGGAAGCTGGTCGAGCGCCTTCTGCATGGCGGCGACGAGGCGCGAGCGGTCGACGGACGAGAAGGGGTCGGTCTCGCCGCGGTAGGGGAGCAGCTCGGAGGGCGCGCCCTCGAGGTCGGTGCGCTCGTCGAGCTCGACGGCCTGCCCCGGCGAGCGGCGTCGCAAGAGGTCGATCGAGAGGTTGTAGACAATGCGGTAGAGCCAGGTGCTGAAGCTCGCCTGGCCGGCGAAATCTGCGAGGTGCTTCCACACGCGGACGAACGCGTCTTGGGCCACCTCGCGGGCGTCTTCGTTGTTGCGCACGATGCCGTACGCGACAGCCGTGGCCCTGCGCTGGTGGCGCGCCACGAGCTCGCGGAAGGCGCGCGCGTCGCCGCGGGCGGCGCGATCGACGAGGCTGCGGTCATGGGCTCGCTCGCGGGCGGCATCGGCACCCCCCTTGGACGTGCGGCCACCGCGGGGATTCACCGCATCGTCGGGTAGATCACCGGGGATCTCCTTGCGCTGCGGATCCTCGGACTCGTCGACGGGCGCGTCGCCTTGGAGGGTCATCGCGGCGCGAAGGTAGCACACGGCCCCAGCGCCTTCGCACGCGCGAATCGCGTCTGCTGTTTCCGTGACCTGAATGCGCGTGCAGTGGTATCGAGCGGGGCGTATGGACGCCGCATCTCTCGCGCGTGAGCTCAACCCGCCGCAGCTCCAGGCCGTGCTGCATACCGAAGGTCCGCTGCTCGTGTTCGCGGGCGCCGGCAGCGGCAAGACGCGGGTGATCACCTACCGCATCGCGTGGATCCTCGAGAGCCGCCAGGTGGCGCCGTGGCGCGTGATGGCGGTGACCTTCACCAACAAGGCCGCGGGCGAGATGCGCGAGCGCATCGCGAGGCTCGTGGGCCCCGAGCGGGCGCGCGAGCTGTGGGTCGCGACCTTTCACGCGACGGGGGCGAAGCTCCTGCGGCGCTACGCCGACCGCGTGGGGCTCAAGAAAGACTTCGCCATCTACGACGACGGCGATCAGCGCTCGGTGATGAACCGCGTGTACGAGGAGCTCAAGCTCGATGACAAGGTGCTCGCGAAGAGCGCCGTGCTCCACGAGATCGACCGCGCCAAGCAGGAGGTGCTCTCGCCCGACGCGCTGATGGCGCGCGCCACGACGCCGATGATGAAGACCATCGCCGAGGCATACGCCTCGTACGAGCGGCGCCTCGCGGCCAACAACGCCGTCGACTTCGGCGACCTGATCGCGCGCACCGCCCGCATGCTCGAAGAAGACGACGTGGTGCGCGAGGAGCTACGCGCGCGCTTTCACTACGTGATGGTCGACGAGTTTCAAGACACCAACAACGCGCAGTATCGCATTCTGCGCGCGCTGGTGAACGACAGCCACAACCTCTGCGTGGTGGGCGACGACGACCAGGCCATCTACCGCTGGCGCGGCGCCGACGTGCGCAACCTCCAGTACTTTCGCAGAGACTTCGCGGGCGCCGCCGTGGTGAAGCTCGAGGAGAACTACCGCTCGACGAAGCGGATCTTGAAGGCCGCCAACGCGGTGATCTCGCGGAGCGCGTCGCGCGAGGCGAAGACGCTCTTCACGAAGAACCCCGACGGCGAGCTCATCGACGTGATCCAGTCGGGCGACGAGCGCGAGGAGGCGAAGGCGATCGCGCAGCGCGTGGCGGGCGCGCTCCGCGACGGCGTCGCCCCCAACGAGATCGCGGTCTTCTATCGCATTCACGCGCAGTCGCGGCCGCTCGAGGAGGGCTTGCGCGTGGCCAATGTGCCGTACGTGATCGTGGGGGGCGTGCGCTTCTACGAGCGCGCCGAGGTGAAGGACGTGCTCGCGTACCTGCGCCTCATGCTCAACCCCAACGACGACGTGGCGCTCCTGCGGGTGATCAACACGCCCGCGCGCAAGATCGGCAAGACCACCAGCGACCGACTGATCGCGCACGCCGCGGCGCGGCAGACGGCCCTCTGGAAGATCATCGCGGCGGGCGACCTGCCCGACGACGTAGCGGGGGCCGCGCGCAAGGCGCTCGTGGGCTTCTACTCGGTGGTGAGCGACCTGCGGCGCAAGGCCGGGGCGATCATGGAGCGGCCCTTCGAGATCGGCGAGCTCATCTTCGAGAAGACGGGCTACCGCGCAATGCTCGAGGCCAAAGACGACCCCGAGAACGAGACGCGCCTCGAGAACGTGAAGGAGTTTCTCGGGACGATGAAGGCCTACCAGGAGGAGGAGGCCGAGCCCACGCTCTCGGACTACCTCGAGAAGGTGACCCTGAGCGAGGCCACCGCCGAGCGCGACCGCGCCGAGTGCGTGTCGCTCATGACCGTGCACTCGGCCAAGGGGCTCGAGTTCAAGCGCGTGTTCATCGCGGCGCTCGAAGACGGGATGTTTCCGTACAAGGGGACAGACTTCGGCGCCGACCCCGAGGAGATCGAGGAGGAGCGGCGCCTCGCGTACGTGGCCATCACCCGCGCGAGAGAGAAGCTGGTGCTTTCGCACGTGAGCTTCCGGCAGATTTTCGGGCAGACGCGCACGAGCGTGCCGAGCCGGTTTCTCTTGGAGATTCCGCCCGACGTGCTCGCCGCGCCGGTGAAGCGTCGGAGTTTCGGCGACATGGGCGCGCGACGCCCCGGCGGCCCGTGGCAGCCGCGCGAGGCGCAGCAGCGGTACGACGACGACCACGGCCACCACAACCAGGACCATGATCACAGTCATGGTCATGGCGGTGATGATATACACGCACGCGGTCACGGCCCCGTGGTGGTGCGCCACGGCTTCAGCGACCCCATTCCCGAAGACGACACGAGCACCGTTACGGGCATTCGCCGGGGCGTGCGCGTGAAGCACGCGACGTGGGGGCCGGGCACGGTGCGCGCGGTGATCCCCGGCGCCGAGCTGAAGGTCGAGGTGTACTTTCCCTCCATCGGCCAGGCGAAGACGGTGCTCGCGCAGTTTGTGAAGCCCCTTTACTGAGGGCACTTTCGCGCGCGGCGGTGGCCCTCGCTCAGCGCAGGTGCTGGCCGATCGAGTCGAGGAGCGCGCTGCGGTCGAAGAGCTTCGTCACGTAGTCGATCTGGTCGCTCTCGATCACCATCGTGGGCGACAGGTCGTAGCGCGCGAACCAGCCCTCGTAGAGCGCGTCGAGGGAGCGCAGATACTCCGACGGGATGGCCTGCTCGTAGGCCCGCCCGCGCATCTTGATGCGCTTGCGCAGCGTCTTCGTGCTGCAGCGCAGGTAGATCATGAGGTCGGGCGGGCGAAGGTCGGCGCGCAGCGTGGTGTAGAGGTCGGTGTAGGCCGCCCAGTCGCGCTCGTCGATGTTGCCCGACATGTGATGGTGCGCCGCGAAGACCTCGGCGTCTTCGTAGAGCGTGCGGTCTTGCACCACGGGGCGCCCGAGGGCCTCGATGCTGCGGTGGATCTTGTACCGCTGCACCATGAAGAAGAGCTGCGAGTTGAAGGCCCAGCGCTTCATGTCGCCGTAGAAGTCGGCGAGGTAGGGGTTTTCGTCGTGCGGCTCGAAGAAGGGCGCCAGTTCGAACTGCTGGCAGAGCCACTTCACGAGGCTCGACTTTCCGGAGCCCATGTTCCCGGCGACGGCGATGTATCTCGGCGGCACGACGCCGCGGGTGTACCGCGAAGGGCGGGACCCGCGCGAGTCCGCTACAGCGTGACCCAGCGTTGGTCGATGTTGGGGCCGCCGTCGGAGGAGGGCATCACCAGGGTGTAGTGCGCGACGCCGCCGCCGGGGGCCTCGCCCACCGAGCCCGCGCACGCGACGGTGACCGCGTCGAGCGGGCGCACGAAGGGGATGTGACCGCCGCCGCACACGATGAGATCCGCGGGGTCGTCGACGATGAGCGCGTACATCTCCTCGTCGGTCATGTCGTGGGAGAAGCACTCGGCCGGGTCGCGCGGCGAGCCGTGCACCACGAGGATCTCCGTGGCGTCAGGCATCTCGATGCGCAGCGCCTCGGGGAGCCGCTTGAGGCGCGCCAGGATCAGCTCGCCGAGCGACTCGCGCGCGCGCAGGAAGCGCTCCATGCGGGCGGCCTCGTGGTCGTTCTTGGGCTTCATGCGCGCGGGCTCGAGGGCGGCGAGCGCGAAGTCGGTGGGGCCGCGCACGCAGCGGGCGCCGACCTCTTGCAAGCGCATCCACACGCCGAGGGGGTCGTCGCCGCCGAACACGACGTCACCCGCGACGTAGAGCGCGCCGGCGCGCAGGTCGCGCAGCGCGGCCAGCACCGCGTCGAGGGCGGCGAGGTTGCCGTGCACGTCGGCGATGAAGGCCAGGGGGCCGTTGAGCGTCTGCTTGAAGCGGTCGTCGGTGCTCACGGGGGCGCCATACCCGATGCGGGTGGGCAGCGCCAGCGCTGCGTCATCCCTCGGTGAGCACGCCCACGTCCCACAACTCGTCGCCCTCGCGCATCGCGGTCGTGAGTTCGCGCACGCGCACGATCACGTCGGCGGGCGTGTCGCTCGGCGCCACCCGCACGCCGATCTCGATGCGGTTGGGGAGCTCCCACACCCGCACGCCCGCCACGCCTTCGATCTCGAGGATGACCTCTTCGATCCTTCGCGCGCGGCGCGACACCTGCGTACCCTCAGCTTCGCTCACATCGCCTCTCGCGGTCGCCTACCACCCGCGACGGTTAACGCGCAAGCGGCATCCCTCTCGCGCCGCCGTGTCGTTTCTGTTGCCTCGGCGGGCGCGTGCGGGGAATATCGCGCCCGTTCGCTTTCGTTCGCCGACCGACCCCGATGACCATGCGCAGCGCAACTACAACACTCCTCGTCACGCTTCTCACGTCGCTCGGCTGCGCCACGGGACGCATCCCCAACACCGACCTCCCCGACACGTCGGAGAACCGCTCCATCGTGACCTTCTGCGAGCGGTATCGCCACGCGGTCGAGAGCCGCGACGCGCGGGCCCTCCTCTCGCTGGCCTCGCCGCGTTACTTCGAAGACGGCGGCACCCCCGCGGGCGACGACGACTACGGGTACGACGGCCTGCAGCGCCTGCTCGCCGCGTGGAGCGAGGAGGTGCGCCAGGTGCGCTATGAGATGCGCTACCGTCGCATCTCGATCGACCCGCAAGACGCCCCGCGCGCCCACGTCGACTTCACCTTCACGGGCAGCTACACGCTGCGCCGCCCGGGGGGAGCTCCGACGACGGGGCGCGACGGCCCCGCGCTGCGCATCG
>CANMAT010000313.1 GCA_947494865.1 Deltaproteobacteria bacterium | reverse complement strand
CTCCGGTGCCGCGGTGGTGACGGAGCGGTGTGTCATGCGTCCGTCGGGCGCGGCTCACTGCGAGCGCGTAGCGACCCGCAGCGAGAGCGCGACCTCCAGCGCGACGGCGAACACCTCACTCGCCGCCGCCACGAGCCAGGGCGCCTCGACCACGCGCGCTGCGAGGGCGTGCGCCGCCGCGAGCGCGACGACCCCGACGAGGGCCGGCGCGACGTCGCCCGGCGCGAGGGGACGCGACGCTCGGGCGGGGGGTCGCATCACGCCTCGCGGGCGCCCACGAGGCGCGCGGCGGATGAGCGCGCGAGGGCTGCGACGAGGGCCCACGACGTGAGGTAGAGCACGGCGAAGAGGCCGAGCTGCACCGCGAGGCGCAGCGCGGGCGAGGCGATGAACTCGCCGATGTGCTGGTTGAACTCCATGGGTGCGACGCCGACGAAGTGCGCGGCCACCACCTTGAACGCCTTCGCGCTCATGGTGAACACGATGGGGTGCAGGAGGTAGAGCCCGAAGGTGTGCTTGCGAACGTTCATCGCCGCGGGCGCGAGCGAGGCGCTGACCTTGAAGAGCAGCGCGAACACCACGAGCGAGTAGGCCACGTTGGTGACGCGCAGCGTGCTCATGAAGTCGAAGTCGTCGCCGCGCGCGAGGGCGAGCCCGCGCGCCTCGGCCATCGCGAGGCCCCAGGTGATGGCGGCGGCGAGCGCGAGGTGCGCCCACGGCGTTCGGTCGACCACCGCGCGCACGGCGCCGAGGTTGCGCCGGAGCTGGTAGCCCAGCCACAGGAACACGATGAAGCCCGTGAGGGCGGTGTTGTGGCGCGTGTCAGACCACCATCGGGCGTGGAGGTTGAGCCCGTGCATCGTCGAGGCGACGCCGAGCGCGACGCCGAGCCACGCGCGGTTGAGCCAGCGGCGCATCGCGAGGAGCGCCGCGAGCGAGAGGAGCAGGTTGGGCACGAACCAGTAGGCGCTGCTGATCACCGTGGCTTCGAAGTGATACTTGAACGACCGCGCCGCGGCGCCGCGGGCGATGAGGTCGACGGTGAGGTTCAGCGCGAGGTACACGCCGGCCCAGAAGAGCCACGGCACGAACACCATGTTGAGCCGACGGCGCATGTACGTGACGGGCGCCACGACCTCGAGGCGGTCTCCGAGGAGGAAGCCCGAGATGATGAAGAAGCACACCGTCGAGAACTTCATCATCTGGTCGAAGGCCACGTTGAGGTAGCCCCCGTGCCAGGTGAGCGACACGACCTCGGCGTGCACGGCGAGGATGCCCACCATCGACACGAAGCGAACGTTGCTGACGAAACCATAGTCTTGGCGCCCGATCGCGAGGGGCGCGGCGCTCGCGCGGCGGAGGGGGAGTCGAGAGGCATCGCGTGGTTCATCGCCGTCATCGCTCCTTCGGGGCGTGCCGCGAGTGGATCACCGTACGGTGACGTTCTCGTTGCGATCGCGCGACGAGCGCCGCGCGCGCTCGAAACAAAGGTGCGCGCTACCCGGTCGCCTTCGCGTCGTCGCGGAGCCGCAGCGTCACCCCGAGGCCCACGAGCAGCAGCGCCGCCGCGACGAGCACGGCGATGCCCGGCATGTGCGCGCCGCGGCGCCCGTCGACGGACCACGCGAACACCGATGTGAACAGCCCCGGCCCGATGAGCCCCGTCACGCCCTGGATGCTCGAGCTCGCGCCCTGGAGCCGCCCCTGCTCGCTCGCGCCCACGCGGCGGGTCATGAGCCCCTGCACGCCCGGCTGAATGAACCCCGACAGCGCGAAGAACGGCAGCCCCACCCAGTAGAGCGTCGCGGTCGGCGCGAGCCCGTAGATGGCGAAGCCCAGCGCGCCCGCCGCGAGCCCCAGGCGCAGCGCGCCGCGCTCGCCGAGGCGCTTCACCACGGGGCCCACCAGCACGGCCTGCACCACGATGTTGGCGAGGCCGGTGGCCGCGAGGCTCACGCCCACGTCGCGGGGCGACCAGTGGTAGCGGTAGCCCGTGTAGAGCACGAAGATGCTGGGCAGCACGTTGTGGGCGAGCTGAAAGAGAAACACCACCGCGCCCAGCGTGGGCAGGCCCGGCGCGCTCATGAGCAGGCGCATGGCGCCGAAGGGGTTGGCGCGGCGCCAGCGAAAGGGCGTACGACGCTCCGGGGGCAGCGACTCGGGCAGCACGAAGAGGCCGTACACCCCGTTGGCGAGCGCGAAGACCGCCGCGCACCAGAAGGGCAGGCGCGGAGAAATGTCACCGAGCGCGCCGCCGATGGCGGGGCCGAGCACGAAGCCCACGCCCCACGCGGCGCCCATCATGCCGAAGGCCTTGGCGCGCCCCGCGACGGGCGTCACGTCGGCCACGTAGGCGGCGGCGGTCGAGAAGCTCGCGGCGGTGATGCCCGAGATGATGCGCCCCACCCACAGCCACCCGAGGCCCGGCGCGAGCGCCATGAGCACATAGTCGAGCCCGAGGCCGAACACCGAGACGAGGATCACCGGGCGCCGCCCGTAGCGGTCGGAGAGGGCCCCGAGCACCGACGAGAAGATGAGCTGCATGAGGGCCCACGAGGTGCCAAAGAGGCCGACCCAGCGCGAGGCCTCGGCGGTGTCGCCGCCCACGAAGCCCTTCACGAGCGCGGGCAGCACCGGGATGATGAGCCCGAGGCTCATCACGTCGAGGAGCGCGGTGATGAAGATGAACCCCACCGCGGCCTTGCGCGTCCCCGTCGTGACCGTCGCGTCCATGGCCCGCAATGACATTGCGCGCGCCCGCGGCGCAAGCAATCGTCACGAAGGCGCTGCGCGCTATCGTCGTCGCAGCACTACGAGCGCGCCCTCGCGCGCCACGGGCTCCATCGCGCGGAGGTGCGCCGCGTCGTCGGGCGCCGCCACCACGAGGTCGCCCGCGCGCAGGTGCGCGTCGCGGAGGTCGCGCGCCCTCCACCGCACGAAGCGCGACCCGTCGAGGTCTGTGAGCCCCTCGACGGTCGCGTCGCTCGTAAACACCCGCGCGCTCGCGCCGAGGTGAGCGCGCAGCGCCGCCGCCACCCTGCGCTCGACCACAAAGGCCGCCTCGGCGTGCCCTCGCAACAACATCGCGCGCTTGCGCGTGCGCGCCTTCGCGAAGCCCGCGCCGGCGAGCACGAGCGCGACGATCACCGCGGCGCGCGTCACGTCGGCGCGAGCGCGCGAGAGCCTCCACGCGAGGGCCGCGACGGGCGCCGCGACGCCCGCCGCGAGCATCGTCGCGTACGCGGGGATCACCACCGTGAAGTGCCGCTCGAGGCCGAGGTTGTTGCGCGCGACCCACACCAGCGTAATCAGGGCGAGCAGCGAGCCCATCACGACGGCAAGCGCCCGCGGCGCGCGCACGACGAACCACGGCAGCCCCGGCACCGCGAGCCACAGCCACGCGCGCACCGACAAGAACGGAACGGTGTACGGGTACCAGACCCACGGGTGCGCGAGCTTCTCGAGGGGCCGCGTGGCGAAGCCGAACTCGCGCCACACGCCCGCCACGTAGGCGCGGTTCTCGCGCAGAAACCAGCACCACGCGCCGGTGCTCGCGCGGTGCAGCGCCACCCACGCAGCGACGGCGACGCCCGGGGCGAGCCACACCAGCGCGCTCTGCGCTCTCTTCTCTTCGCGCAGGCTCATCGCGAGAAACACCGGCAGCAGCGGCCACGCCTCGTAGCGCAAGAGCGCCGCGAGCGAGAGCGCCGCCGCCGCCCCCGCGTACCGCCGCCGTTGCCACGCGGCGAGGGTCGCGAGCACGAGGAGCTGAAAGAACGCCTCGGGCTCCGCCGACGCGCCCGCCGAGAGGTTCTGCGGCCACAGGGCGTGGGCGGCCCCTGCGGCGAAGGGCATCACGGTTTCGGCCTCGGCGAGCCACGGTGAGGTCGCCGGGCGCGCCGCGAGCCCGTCACGCACGACGAGCGCGAGCGCGAAGCTCGACGCCGCCGCGCACGCCACGCTGAAGAGGCGCACCGCGCGGAGGCCTCCGCCGAGGCTCGCGATCACGAAATCGACGAGCTGCCACAGCGGGAGCCACACCCAGTGGATGCGCAGGTCGCGCCACTCGCGCGCGAGGCGGTGTGCGATCTGCAGGTGGGCGTAGCCGTCGATGTCGGGGTCGGGGCCTGCGGCGATGAGGCCGAGGCGCAGCCAGGTGGCGCCCGCGACGACGAGGGCGAGGGCGATCCACCCGGCGTGGCGTCGCGCGACGCGCACGGGTCACACGTCGATGTGGCGCAGCTTCATCTGCACGTCGCTCGACCAGTGGTTGGCGAACGCGCGCACGCACGTGGAGAGGTAGCGGTCGTACTCGTCGAAGATCTGATCGCCCCAGGTGGCGCGAATGTGGGCCTCGTGGAGGCGCATGCGGCGCAGCCACTCGGCGGTGGTCTTGCCGTAGTGGGTGCGGCGCGTCTCGAGCGTCACGATCTCCCAGTACGGGTTGACGGCCGCGACGAGCTCCTCGAGCCTGGGGTTGAGGCCGCCGGGAAAGATCACGTCGGCGGTGAACTTCAGGTCGGCGATGTCGGCGCGCGTGCGCGGCACGCGGTTGCGCAAAATGGCTTGAAACCCGAAGCACGCGCCGGGCTTCACCCACTGCGCGGTCTTGCGAAAGTACTCGCGGTAGATGTCGATCGCCTTGCCCTGGTTGGCCTGCTCGGGCGAACAGAGGTGGTCGATCATCTCGATGGAGACGAGGGCGTCGTACTTCTCGGCGGGCTCGAAGTCTTTGTAGTCGGTGCACCACGCCCGCAGGTTGGGGATGTTGCGCGCGTTGATCTCTTCGAACTGCGCCGACGAGAGGGTGATGCCGTGGGCGGCCTTCACCCCGCGGTGCACCATGTACTCGAGGTTGGCGCCCCAGCCGCAGCCGATGTCGAGCACGGTCTTGTCGGGCGAGCACTCGGCGTAGTCGTACAGAACGCGCGACTTGTTGACCTGCGCCTGCTCCAGCGTGTCGGTGTCACGCTCGAAGACGCCGCAGGTGTAGTGCATGCGCTCGTCGAGCCACAGCCTGAAGAACTCGTTGGAAACGTCGTAGGAGACCTCGACCTCGCGCTTCGTAGACGTCACGTCGGTACCTCTCGCAAGAACCACAGCGGGCGAAACGCGAGAGCCCTAACAGGGCCCTTCGCCCGCCGTCAATGGCCTCACCGGGTGCGAAAAGTCATGCACGCCGCCCGCAGCAGCTCCTGATCGCGCAGGGCGGTGAGCACGTCGACGAGGCGCTGCACGCCGACGGGCGTCGCGAGGCACCCGGCCATCATGCCTGCGCGGCAGGGGGAGCCGACGAAGAGCCGCACGCCGTCGGCCTCGATGGCGAACACGGTGCCGTCCATCGGTCGCGGGTCGGTGCCGTAGAGCATTTGCATACCGGGCATCCCGCGGGCGGCGCCGAAGGCGATCTGCACGTCGCGCGCGCCGAGGGCGGCGTTGAGCTCGCCCACGTCGACCATGTCGGTGGTGTTGCAGCCGGGCAGCGCGGTCTCGCACATGGCGGCCACCGTGCCCATGGCGCCGCCGCTGCGGCGCTCGGCGCGAAAGGTCGCGGGCGCCGAGAGAACGAAGCGCTCGACGAAGGCCACGAGGCCG
>CANMAT010000312.1 GCA_947494865.1 Deltaproteobacteria bacterium | reverse complement strand
GGCACCGCGCGATCGACGCTCGCGTCGAGGCCGCGGCCCTTGAGCACGTCGAGGTCGTAGGAGCAGCCGAGGGAGAGCTGCGCGGCGAGGCCGAGGGCGATGGCGCGGGCGCTCAAAACGCACCTCCGACGGTGAGCACGCCGCCGCCGGAGACGGGCACGAAGGCCGCGGTCACGGGGGGTGCGGCGGGGGTCGGGCGCAAGAGGTCGAGCGCGAAGAAGGTCACCGTGGCCGCCGCGAGCGCCGAGGTGCTGACGATGCCCACGTTCACGAGGGTCTGCCGGAGGTCCATGTCGCTGATGTCGTCGGCGTCGCAGCCGCGCGCGGTCTGCCCGCAGCCCCGCGCGAGGTCGTTGTAGCGCGCGTCGGCGAGGAGCCCCACGGCCAGCGTGACGCCTCCCCCCACGACGGTTAAGCCCCCCGCGACCCACGCCGCGATGCGCCACGGGCGCGGCGCGTCGGCGGGCGCGACCACCCGACGCTCGACCACCACCACGCGGGTGTTGCTCGACTGCTCGGGCGTCTGCAGCGCCGTCGACTGGTGCTGCAGCTCGACCTCGATCATGCGCACGCGGGCCTCGACCTCGGCGCGGTCGGGCGCGCCGGGCACCTCGTCGAGGTACCGGTGAAAGGCCATGTTGGCCTCGTTCCAGTTGTGGAGGCGCTCATACGCGGTGCCGATGTTGTAGAGCAGCTGCGGCCTGCGAGAGAGCTCGTAGGCTTGCAGAAACTCGCGCGCCGCCGTGGCGAAATCGCCTTGCGAGAAGGCGTCGCGGCCTCGCACGAAGTGCTCCCGCGCGATCTGGTCGTTGGCGCTCGGGGCGGGCTGCGCCTGCGCGGCGCCGGTGGCCGCCGCGGCGCTGAGCACAAGGGCGAAGAAAGCCTCACGAGGGAGGAGCATAGGGGGCTCGCAGTATAGGGCAACGCGCGAATATTTCGTGCGATCTTGTGGGGGTTTAGCCCCGGCGTTCGCCGAGGCGCTCGAGAATGCGCGGGAGCACCGGGGCGGGCACGAAGGGCGTGATGTCGCCGCCGAAGGATGCGACCTCCTTCACGAGCGACGAGCTCACGAAGAGGTACTCCTGCGCGGTCATGAGAAACACCGTCTCGACCGCGGGGGCGAGGTGGTGGTTCATGCACGCCATCTGGAACTCGAAGTCGAAGTCGGCCACGGCGCGCAGCCCGCGGATCACCGCCACGGCGCCGCGGCGCTTCGCGTAATCGACCAGGAGGCCGTCGATCACGTCGACCTCGACGCGGGTGTCATCGCCGATCACCTCACGCAAGAGGCCCACCCGCTCTTCGACGGAGAAGAGCGACTGCTTGCGGGGGTTGGTGGCCACGGCCACCACGAGCACGTCGAAGAGGGCCGCGGCGCGGTGAATGATGTCAATGTGACCGCGCGTGGGCGGGTCGAAGGAGCCCGCGTACACCGCCACGCGGCGGGGGCCGACGTTCGCGGCCGGGGGCATCGACGGGGTCATGGAGGGCGACGGCGGAGGCATCGATGGGGCTCCCTCGGTGTCGGGCTTCGCGGGCGCAGCGACGGTGTACACCGTCACCGACGTGTCGCCGTAGTTGCGCGTGTCGGGCGCCGCGAGCACGCGCTGCGCGGCCGGCGGGAGCGTGACGTCTTCGCGCGCCGCGTGCTCGACCACCACGGTGGCCCCGGGCGCGAGAAGATCACCCGCGCAGAGCGTAGCGAGCACCTCGCGCTCGAGGAGGTGCCCGTACGGCGGGTCGATGAACACCAGGTCGTAGGGGCCCGCGAGGAGCTTCGCGGAGCGCCGCACGTCGCGCTTGAGGAGGGTGAACGTGTCGGGCGCGGCCTCGAGGTTCTCGAGGTTGGTCTCGATGGTTTGACAGAGGCCCCGGTCGCACTCGACGAAGGTCGCGTGGCGCGCCCCGCGCGAGAGGGCCTCGATGCCCAGCGCGCCGGTGCCCGCGAAGAGGTCGAGCACGCGCGCGCCCTCCACCCGCGGCCCCAGGAGGTTGAACACCGCCTCGCGCACCCGGTCCGTCGTAGGGCGCGTCTCCGCGCCCCGCGGCGGCCCCAGGAGGCGTCGCGCGCCCCACTGCCCTGCGATCACGCGCATGGCGTCAGAACGTCATCCCGAAGGTCATCCCGCCGACCCCCTGGCCGATCACGGGCGAGAACGTCATCTGCGTGCGGCGCTGCTGCGACTGCTGCGCGGGCGTCGGGGCCGCGTCGCTCTGCGCGCCGCTCGAGCCCAGCGTGTCGATCACCACGAGGGCGGCGCCCACGCCCGCGATCACCACGCCGCCGATGCCGAAGGCGTACGCCATCGCGCGCGCCGTGCTGTTCGCATCGCACAGGTTGTTGGCCACGGCGGCGTCGGCGTTGTTGGCCGCGTCGGTGGCCGCGCGGCCGCACACGTCGCTCACCGAGAGGGTGCGCCGGGGGTTGATCTCGTTGTCGTAGCGGGCCCACGCGAGGCCCTGGTCGCCCTGGCCGTTGAGGGCGTCGTTGGCCTGGCCCTGCGAGTTGACGAGCTGCACCACGCCCACGACGCCCGACACCACGCCGAGCCCGAGCACCCCGAGGCCCACGTACCGGAGCACGTGCGAGCGCTGAATGGTGGTGCGCCGCGAGAGCTGCTGCTGCGCCTGCTGGAGCTGCGTCTGCGCCTGCTGGGCGCGCCGCGCGGCCTCCTCTTGCTGGGCGCGCCGCGCGGCCTCCTCTTGCTGGCCGCGGAGCACCTCTTGCTGCGCCTGCATGTCGCGGTTGCCGATGGCCACGAACATCTGCTGCGCCATGGTGCGCAGCGCGTTGGGCTGCGCCTGCGACACGGGCATCGTGGCGGCCTCGCGGTGCACCTCGCGGTGGGTGGTCTCGTCCCAGAGGCTCACCTCGACGCTGAGCTGGGCGTTACGCCCGCGGCCGATGCGCGTCACGCTGCCGTAGATGAACTTCTGCGCGTGAATGTCGCCCGCGATCTGCGAGAGGCACTCGGGCGAAGTAGAGCTGCAGCCCACCATGGCGAACTCTTGATCGAAGCTCGGCGTAGCGTCGCTGACCTCGTAGCCCGCGGCCCGCGCGGCCTCGCGCATGCCCGTCGAGAGCGTCGTGGCCGCGTCGCCGTCGCCGTCGGGCGCGCGGAGCCCCACCACCTGGAGCGGGCCGCGGTTGATCTGCTGCGCCCACGACGCGCCGCTCATGAGCGCGAGACCGAGCGAGAGAGAGAGGCCCAGACGAACGGAGCGGGACGACATCGCGGAGTTCTCCTACCTATAAGCCTTGCGAGCGCGTGGCCATCATAGGTGAAGCCGCGCCCGTTGCGAAAGCCCGTAAGAGGCCCACACACGCGTCGCCACGGGGCGAGGGGGCGTGATAGGGTCCGCCGCCGTTATGTCTAGCGAGATCGACCGACTTGTTGATGCTGTCGTAAGCCGCGTGCAACAAGAGCTCGGCGCGTCTGCCCCCAAAGGGTCGGTGACCCCGAAGGTGTCGCAGGGCGGCGCCGCACCCGTCACCCCCGGCGCGGGCGGTAAGCCCCGCCCCGACCTCGGGCGCATCATCGATCACACGCTGCTCAAGCCCGAGGCCACGCGCGACGACCTGCGCAAGCTCTGCTCCGAGGCCATGGCGTGGCACTTCTTCTCGGTGTGCGTCAACAGCGTCAACGTGCCCTACGTGCGCGAGCAGCTGCGGGGCAGCACCGTGGCCGTGTGCGCCGTGGTGGGCTTTCCGCTCGGGGCGATGTCTCCCAACGCCAAGGCTTTCGAAACCGCCGAGGCCATTCGCGCGGGCGCCGACGAGATCGACATGGTGATCAACGTGGGCGCGCTGCGCTCGCGCGACTACGCCCTCGTGCTCGACGACATCGCCCGCGTGGTGGGCGCCGCGCAGGGCAAGGTGGTCAAGGTCATTCTCGAGACCTCGATGCTCACCCGCGACGAGAAGGTGGTCGCCTGCGCGCTGTCGAAAGCCGCGGGGGCCTCATTCGTCAAGACCTCGACGGGCTTCGGCGGCGGCGGCGCCACGGCCGAAGACATCGCCCTCATGCGCGAGGTCGTGGGCCCCGAGCTCGGCGTCAAAGCCTCTGGGGGTGTTCGCACCGCGGGCGACGGCGACCGCATGGTGGCCGCCGGCGCCACGCGCCTCGGCGCCAGCTCGAGCGTCGCCATCGTGTCGGGCGGTACGGGCACCTCGGGCTACTGATCCACCCCGTACTCCGCGTGCGCGCGGCCGTAGTAGAGCGTCACGCGCGTCGCGCGGGGCTCCTTCGGGCGCGCGTCGAGGCGGCACAGGGCGCGCGCCTCCAGCGGCCCGTCGAGAAACTCCTTCTGGTACCGCCATGTGCGTGAGACGTCGCCGCACACGTCGCCCTCGACGCCCACCTCGACCACGTATTTCACCTTCGCGCGGATCATCGTCTCGACGAGCGGCCCCGGCGGCCCCCAGCTCACGAGCACCACGTCGGGCGCGTAGGCCTTCACCGCGCGCTTCGCGCTCAGGGCCTCGACGTTGCGGCCCACGCGCAGCCCCTCGACGGGCACCGCGTGAAACTCCTCGCGGTCGCGCTCGCTCATGCGCGCCGAGGGCTTCGCCCACGAGGCGTCGTCCGTCGCGATGAGCTCGTAGCGCGGCCGCGTGGCACGCAGGCAGCGCGTGAGAAACCCGTCGCCCGCGGCCACCTCGAGCACCCGCGCGGCGCCCAATGTACGAAGGTACTTCGCGAGCTCGCGCACCCACTCGCGCGTGGGCAAGAGGTACACGGGCCCGGCGCTCGACATCTCGCACACCCACCACACGTCGCGCGGGTCGCACGCCGTCATCGCGCGCACCAGCGCGGCCTCCGAGGGCAGCCGTCGCGCGCCGCGGGGGCCCCACAGAACCTTCGTCAGCGCCTCGCGCGCGGCCCTACGCCTCGCGGTGTCGCGGCCCAACCCGACGGGAGCAGGAACGGTGATCACGGCGCCTCGCGCACGACGCGGTACACGCGGGGGCAGTCGCCCGCGGGGTGTTCAAAGCGAAAGCCCTGCCACACGAGCCACCACGGCCCGTGGGCGTCGTCTTGAATGAGAAACGCCGGCCGGTCGGGCCGTTCGAAGCGCTCGACGAGCTCGCGCGCGCCGGGGCCCCCCGGTCGGCCCATGCCGAGGTTGATGAAGAAAATGTCGCGCCGGTCGTGTAGGGCCAGCGCTTCGTCCATCGCGTAGCCGCCCAGGAGGAGAAAGCGCCGCGCGCCGTGGGTGCACCGCGCGAGTTCGAGGGTGCGAGAGGTCTGCGCGCCGCGGCGCTCCTCGGCGTAGACCCGGTCGATCCCGAGCACCACGCCCGCGCCGTAGCCCACCGACAGCGCGGCGCACAGCGCGGCCGCGTGGCCGAGGGCCGTTCGAGAGAGGCCGCGCGCGGCCCGCGCTGCCGCCACGGTCGAGAAGGTCGCCAGCGCGAGCGCCAGCGGGAGCCAGTGGATGAACTGCCTGCGCAGCAGATCCTCGTCGCCGCGCTGCGCGCCGTAGTAGCGCGCGAAGCCGAAGGCCATCGCCGCGGCGGGAAGCCAGTGCCAGGCACGCCATGGCAGGTGCGCCATCGCGAGGAAGGCCAGGGCCGTCGCGGTCATCGAGGCCAGGCTCATGTAGCG
>CANMAT010000311.1 GCA_947494865.1 Deltaproteobacteria bacterium | reverse complement strand
GCCGCGCCGCCGCTCAGCCCACTTTGGAGGTGGGGGGTCCCTCGACAGGGTCGGCCGCCTGCGTGGCGCCGTCACGCTTCACAGTGATGCCCGAACGGCGAATGGAGGCACGCTCCGACTCCTGCGCCTCCTCCTCACGCGCGAGGCTGATGAGAGCATCGCTGAGGGAGGGGGGGCGAAGGGAGACCCCAAAGCTGTTCGCCGGGCTGGCGAGGAAGGCATCCGGGACCGAGGGCACCGAGAGGAGCGACGGCCTCATCGAACGGGCCGAGTGCTCGACGACCGAGTACTTTCGCAGAAACGCCGCGGGAGCGTAGCTCTTCTTGCTAAAGCGAAGACCCGACAACCCAAGGTCTTGCTGAAAGTTAAGCTGCTCGTAGCCACGCGCGGTGAGAAACTCACCGATCTCACGCATGAGAAACGGATAGAGGCCAGAGTACGAGATATCCGCCTTCCAGAAGTGCGCCATCGCGAATCTTCGCGGCAGGAGCTCGATGTTGGCGAACGCGACGAGCCTGTCGTGTGAGAACACGCCGATGCCGTGAACGTCGGGGAGGAACTGCACCGAGTCGAGGAAGCGCTTGAAGGCCTTGAACTCGTGGAGGTCGAACGTGTCCGGGGTGCCCTTGCGCTCGGCCCACTTCTCGAACAGCGCGATCATGCCCTCGACGACTGCGCGGTCGGTCAGATCGAGGAGGGCGACCCTGTGTTCCGGGCGCTCGCGGACAAACCGGTTGATCTCGGTGCGGCGTCGTTCGAGGGACGATCCCTCGAAGCTACGCAGCCGTCCCGCCGAGAGAACATAGTCGTTTCCGTCCATGTCCATCTCCGCGCCCATGAGGGGCTTGTCCATGCTGAGCGCTGCAAACTCAGGGACGAGGCGGAGCGATGACCCGTAGCCACTCGAGGAAGAATGCCGGATCAGCGCCGAAGCGGTCTCGGTGACCGCGTTGTTTCCGAGGAAGGTGAAGAACGGCGCATCGGTGAGATAGTCGGCGAGGCGTACGACCAGATTACCGTGTAAGGTGGAAATCGCACAGTGGCCGCCGGTGTTCCAATTCCACATGCTGACGAAGTTGAAGTCAGAGTACGGGTCGAAACGCGAGGCGTGTACGTTGACCTCGGTGATGTCCGACAGCTGGAGCGGCTTGAAAATGGGGAAGCGAGGAATCATTGCTGCACTCTCCGCTGTGCTGATGCGCTCATCCTGCCTCCGCAATCGCCAGACCCGTGAGCGCGACGACGACCCCGAACAGCCGCTGCCGGGAGATTTGCTCGTTGAGCACAAACCTGCTCGCAATGTAGGTCAGTGCTGTGCCTGCTACAAGGTACACAATCACTGCGCTCGCGAGGGGGGCCCGCCGCAACATCCAGACAAAGCCAGCGAGCGCCACGTTGCACAGCGCAAACCCGACCGCGAGTGACCCCGCGCCACGGGTGCCCTTCGCCCATTGGTTGAGGAACACATCTCCAATGCCACCGATGAGACCCGAAGCACACGCTGCGCAATAGTAGGCCAGCCGACTGCGTTCGTGTTCCATAGGCGCGAAGAGAGGATATCGCAACCAACCCCGTTTCACACGTATCTGGCAGAGAAAATACGATGTGGCGTTCCTATGTCGTGCTGCGTATTTGCTTTGGTGTACATCGTCTCTGGCGAATTACAAAATATTCGGAGCAGGTTCTCTCGCCGCTGCGGAGTGCAGAGCACAGCGACGCCATGTTGTGCGCTGCTTCGCGGATCAGGCGTCACGACACGGCGGCAGAAGGCCTCGGGCGGTTTGGTACCCAACGGCGTCGCGCTGCGGCGTCGGGGGGCTCAACGGGGGCGCGAGCCCGCATTCGTCGCCCTCCCTCGCAGCCGCCAGGTTCGCGCGCGAAGCCGGCTCGACACGCTGCCGCTGTGTACTACGTAGAGATTCGCCGATGGGATTGTGTGGTGTGCGGGCCCGCGGCTCGCCGCCACCTGCGGTCGGCGGCGCCGCGTCGTCGGGCGGAGCGTCAGGGCGCGGAGACCGCGTTCGTCGAAGCGGGCTGCTGCTGCGTCATGCAGTGGGGACCACCTGCGCCACGGTTGGCGCCGAGCACCCATTGCAGCGGCACGATGCGCCGTCCCGGAAACGCCGCGCGAAGGGTTGCGATCGCTTCGCGGTCCTTTCGCTCAGAGAGCGCGCCAGGAATGCTGAACGCATACGTGGGGACGACGACTACGCCATTGGACACGAAGAAATTGAGGTAGCTCGTCGTGGAGACGATGCGCAGTCGATCGCCCTCATTGATGACGGTGCCGTCTTCCAGGGGCGAGAGGCTCGTGTAGAGGTCATAGAAGGGGTCGCCCGGGTTGAGGTCGTAATAGTCGGGCTCTGCCACAGGCATACGCACGATGCGATAGGGGCGACCGTTTGCGTCGCGAGCCGCCCGCATGATCCGATACGCGGCCTCGAGGCGGTCTCGGTTGATGAGCGCTCGCTGACGCTCCCCCGAATCGATGCGGTTGATGTCTTCCGCGCGAATTTCCGCGAGCAGAACCGTGTTGTTGGGCGCGAAACGAATGAACTCGTCGATATGCCCATCGGTGCCGCCGGGGTTGTAAACGCCCCCAGGCAGAACGCCCCTCATGATCGCCTGATCTTCGACGAGGCCGTCGGGGATCCAGATCACCTGCCGCAGGCCATAGCAGCGCCTGAGCTCGCGCGTCATCTCAGCGAGGTTCATGAACGGGTTGCGTCGTCGAGCGACGGATTCGGTCACGATCGCCGTCCCGTTGCCGTCGACGTCGGCGTTGCCCCCCTCATGAATCATTGAGCAGCGGAACGCCGGTACCTGTACGGCCGCCGCGATGTCACGGTCGATGCGCTCGTCGTGCTGCGCGAAATCATCGGTGTAGTTCGCGTAGCTCCAGAAATCGTAACCCCAATCGAGCACGCTGACCTCGCCCGACGGGGTGCGCGTGAAGACGCCACCCGTGTCGCGAAGCCAGAAGTCGTTGTGCGGGATCTGGTGGAAGCGCACGCGACGAGTGTTAACACCTGCTCCCGACAGAACGTCGTGGACGTGCGCCTCTTCAGCGGCATCTTGCACGATGAGATCGATCGGCACATGCGGCGAGAGCGCTTGCACGAGCTCGATTGAAAGATTCTCGGTGGGGAACTCTGTGCCGCCATAGGGAGAAACCCACCAGCCGAGCCACACCGCATCGTGCCGCTCCCACTGGGCAGGCACGCTATAGCCCTGCTGAGTGAGGGTGTCGGAGGTATTCGCGGACGTCGGCGCCTCAGAGGCCCCGTCGGTGCCGCAGGCGTTGAGAGCGAGCGACGCGAGGCAGGCGGCGAGCGTCGAAAGAATCGTTTTCTTCACACGAATCTCCTGATTGAGAAACATCGCGGCAAGCGAGGTCGCACGAACGATCGCTTCACGCGCCGCTTCTTTCTAAAGTCGCACACATCTGCGCGCGACTTCAAGTTCGGCGACGTGCGCAAAATTGCCGCACGCCAGCCGCGCTAGAACCAGGTGGTGGCGCCTATGGTGACCGTGTCTTGGCTGTCGGCGTTGGGGATGTCTACACCCGCCGCGCGTTGGACGGCCCCTGCGAAGTACAGGGGCCCGTTGGCGTGGTCGTGGCGGTATTCGACCCGGAGCGACAGGTGCGATTCGGGGAGCAGCTCGACCGTGAGTGTGCCCGACCCGAACAGGTTGGCGCCGTCGAGGGCGAACACGCTCGCGCCGCGTTCGGGCACCCACTCGTGTACGAGGTCGGCCCGGCCTGCGAGAAAGAGCCACGAGAGCAACTCGTAGCGCGCGGACACGGCTGCGCTGAACCACCCGTTGACGCCGGTGCGGTTGGGCTCGAAGCCGCCGTAGAGGTGCCCGCGGAGTTGCAGTCGGCGCGAGGCGCGCAGCTCGGTGAAGAGGTCGAAGGTGTGGCGCACCCACGGGCCCTCGGGCGCGTCGCGGTCACGCTCGACGCCGAACATGTACTGCGCGCTCACGAAGAGGTCGTCGCCGGTCGTGTACTCGAGCTGGAGGAGCACCGAGCGGTCGCTGTTGTTGTCGTCGAGCACGCGGTCCATCCCCGCGTAGACGCCCGCGCGGGCCGTGAGCCTGTCGTTGAACTTCCAGCTCGCGCGGCCGCCCGTCATCTGGAAGGGCGCGACGTAGAAGAAGTTGGTCGGCGACCAGGTCCAGTTGCGATAGACCTGCACCCACTCGACGCCGAAGGGGGCGACGAAGATGCCCGCCTCCACCGTGAGCGGCGCGCGCCCCAACAGCCTGGGGCTCCACCCCAGCGTGACCTCTTGCAACACGCGCCAGAGGATCTCCTGCTGCGCGCGCGGCAGCGTCGGGGCCGGGAGATAGGCGAGGCCCGCGACGGCGCCGAGCTGCAGCGTCGTGTGTCCCGCGACGGGCCCGATCGACCAGTTTACGTCGAGGCCCAGGTTGTTGAGCGCGATGTGATCGTGGCTCGCGTCGAAGAATCGAAACGCGTTGAGACCGTTCGAAGGCGCGCCGAAATTGTAGGAGTAGTAGGCCTCGGCGTAGCCCGAGACCGTGAGCGATCGACGCAGCTCCGACGTCTCGGCGGGGGGGCTGGGCGCCTGCGCGAGCGCGCTTGCAGGGGAGAGCGCGAGGCCGAGCGTGGCGAGGTGACGAAGTGTGATCACGGCGGTCATCGCGACGAGCTCGAGCGCAGTGAATCACGGCCGACGCCCGCGGTGGAATCGAAACCGCAGCGCGCCCCGCCCTGTGCCCCTTCGTCGCTTACACTCGGCCGCGTGACGAACGCATCGCCTCGCGACCTCGCCCGCTGGCAGATCGCCCACGACCGCGCGCGCTGCGCCTCGGCGCCCTGGCTCATCGCGCAGAAGGCGGCGCGCATGCGCGACTCGCCGCTCGCGTTTCTGCGCGGCGCCGCGCCGTTGCACTACGAGCTCCTCGCGCGCGACCCGTGGCTGCGCGAGGGCGCCGCAGGCGACGGGTGGATCGTCGGCGACCTCCACGTCGAGAACTTCGGCGCCTACCGCGCGACGCCCGCCGGGGCGCGGGCCGACGCGGTGGTCTTCGACCTCAACGACTTCGACGAGGCAGCGCCCGCGCCGTGGCGCTTCGAACTCGCGCGGGGCGTCGCGAGCGTGCTCCTCGGGGCGCGCGGCCGCGGACTGACGGGCGTCGCGGCGATCGAGCTCGCCGGTGTGTTTCTCGACGCGTGGCGCGCGCAGGCCTTCGACGGCGGCGCGCCGGTGTCGGGGAGCGAGGCCGTCGCGCGGCTCGTGGCGCGCGTCGAGAAGCGAACGCGGGCGCAGCTCCTCGACGATCGCACCGAGGTCGCGCGCGGCGGCAGGCGCTTTGTGCGCGGACCGCGCTATCGTGACCTCGACGCACACGCCGCGCGCGGGCTCGCGGAGGCCTTCGCGCGCTATGCCGCGGCGCTCGGGGGCCGCGACACGCCTGCGCGCGACGCCCTCACCGTCGAGGACGTGGCGTTTCGCGTCGCGGGCACGGGGAGCCTCGGCGCCCTCCGCGTCGCGGTGCTCACGCGCGGAAAGGGCGGCCCCGACGGGCACTGGGTCTTCGACATGAAGGAGCAGGCGGAGCCAGCGCTCGCCGCGCTCGCGG
>CANMAT010000310.1 GCA_947494865.1 Deltaproteobacteria bacterium | reverse complement strand
CGACCGCGGGGCCGCGCTGGGCACCCTCGCCGCGAGCATCGCGCACGGCATCAACACCCCGCTGGCGCAGGTGTACGGCAACGCCTCGTACGCCCGCGAGCTCTCGCGCAGGCTCATGCGCGACCTCGACGCGACGTGGGAGCGCGGCGACGCCGCCAGCCTGCGCGCCGAGCTCCGCAACCTCTCCGAGAGCATCGGGCAGCTCCACGAGGGCGTGACCGCGGTCGCCAACATCACGCGCAGCCTCGGGCTCTTCACCCAGCGCGAGGCCGAAGACGGCGTGATCGAGCCCGGCCGCGTGCTCGACGCCGCGGTCGACCTCACCGAGAACATCATTCGTCACCGCGCGCGCCTCACGTGCGAGGTGGCCGTGATGCCCACCATCCGAGGGAGCGAGTCCGCCATCGGGCACCTGCTCCTCTCGGCCCTCCTCGCGAGCGCGCAGGCCATCCCCGAGGGCGACGCGAAGCACCACGAGGTTCACGTGCGCGCGGCGCCCGACGGCGGCGGCGTGCGCATCGAGATCACCGACACGGGCGCGCCGCGCGCGGCCCCCGGCGACAGCGACGCGTCAGACCCCCTCGCGGCCCTCGACCGCGGCGCCTCGCCCGCGGCCTTCGCGCTCGCCCTGTGCCGCGCGCTCGCCGTCGAGGTGGGCGGGTCGTTCGAGGTCACCCCGCTCGATCGCGGCACGCGCGTGACCATTCACCTCGTGGCCGCCGAGGCGGGTCGCGGCGAGGCGCACCACGACGCGCTGCGCGGCGCCGTCGCTTCGGAGCCCGTGCGCGGCCGCGTGCTGGTCATCGACGACGACCCGGTGCTCCTCTCGCTCATGTGCAAGATCTTGAGCATCGACCACGATGTGGACGGCAACGCCGAGCCCCACGACGCCCTCGCGCGCATCGAGCGCGGCGAGCGCTACGACGTCATACTCTGCGACCTCATGATGCCCACCATGTCGGGCGTCGACCTCTACGCGCGCATCGCCCGCTTCGCCCCGCACGTGGCCCGCCGCATGATGTTCCTCACCGCGGGCGCGTTCACCGAGAAGGCGCGGAGCTTTCTCGCCTCGGGCGACGTCACCTGGTTCGAGAAGCCCATCGAGCCCGAGCGCCTGCGCGAGATCGTCTCCGAGCGCGTCGCCGCCGCCCGGTAGCGCCCCGCGCGGGTGGCGGGCCGCCACCCCTCCGCCACCCCCTCGCCACCCCGATCCGCCACCGTGTCACTTCGAAAAGTGCTTGTTTCAAGCGCTGGTAACGGGCTTGCGACCGCACCGCCGCGAAGGAGCCTGACGATGAACCGATGGGTGATGCTGGTGGCTGCGTGTCTTCTCACGGCCTGCGCGGCGAGCGCCGAGCGCGGCGACGACGAGCGCGTCGACGACGTGGTGCGCGGCGCGCGCGACCGCGGGAGGCACCCCGCCGTGGTGGCGATTCGCACGCGCGCGGGCGAGCTCTGCACGGGCGCGCTCGTGGCTCCGCGGCTGGTGCTCACGGCGCGTCACTGCGTGAGCGCGACGGTCGACTTCATCGACTGCAGCGCGCGACGCCAGGTGCTGGGCGACCTGCCCGCCGCGTCGCTGCGTGTGGTGACCGACGAAGACGCCCTCCGCGGGCCGACGGCGGCCTACGTCGCGCGGGTCGTGGTGCCCGCTGGAAGGCGCCTCTGCGGCGCCGACGCGGCGGTGCTCGTGCTCGACCGCGCGCTCACGGAGATCGCGCCGCTCGCGGTCGACGACCGCGCGCTCCCGCGCGAAGGCGACGCCGTCACCGTGGTGGGCTACGGGCTGCGCGGAGACTCGCCGCGCGCGGGCGTCGGGCTTCGCTACACGCGCTCGGGGGTGCGCGTGGTCGCCGTGCGCGACGACGAGGTGGTGACGGGCGAGGGTACCTGCGGCGGCGACAGCGGGAGCCCCCTGCTCGACGCGCGGACGGGGCGCATCGTGGGGGTGCTCTCGCGCGGGAGCGATCGTTGCGTGGGGGGCGACAGCCTCGCGGTGTGGACGCGCGCGTCGGTCGCGCAGCGGCTCATCGACGCCGCACGGTGACGGCTACGCGCCGCGCACCATGGCCTCGAGGCGGTCGAGCGCGGCGGCGATCACGCGCTCCTCGGGGCCGAAGGAGAAGCGCACGTGGTCGCGGAAGCGCGACGCGCGCCCGAGGCGGCGCTTGCCGGGGTTCACGTCGAAGAACTCGCCGGGAACGGTGATCACCTGACGCTCGAGGGCGGCGCGAAAGAAGCTCATGCCGGTGTTGAAGGGCGCGGGGAGCCCGGCCACCGAGCCCCAGCCGTAGAAGCCTCCGTCGGGGTCGCGGTCGAAGCGCACGCCCATGGCCTTGAGGCGCCCGAGCAGCATCTCGCGCTTGCGCCCGAAGGCCTTCTGAATGGCCGCGGTCTCGACGCGCGCGTGCTCGGCGGTCACCACCTCGCAGGCCGCGCGCTGCATGGGCTTCGAACCGCCGCCGTCGAGGAACGACCCCGCGCTCGCCACGGCCTCGATCACGGGCTTGGGCGCCAACGTCCACGTGATGCGCCACCCGGGGTAGCGCCAGTTCGTGGTGAAGCCGTCGAAGATCACCACGGGGTCGCGGTCGACGTCTTCGACGTAGCGCGCGGCGCTCTCCATCGGGGCCTCGACGCCGGGCGCCGCGTTCCAGATGTAGTGCGAGTAGAACTCGTCGACGAGGAGGGCGCAGTCGTACTCGCGCGCCACCGAGAGCCAGCGGCGCAGGGCCTCGCCGCCGACGAGGCGACCCGTCGGGTTGCAGGGGTTCGAGAGCAGCACGGCGCCGAGGCCGCGGCCCACTACCTCGCGTTCGAACTCGCCCGCGGTAAACTCGTAGCCCCGCGCCGGGTCGAGCAGAATGGGAATGGGCGAGAACAGGCGGAACACGTCGAGCAGCTCTTCGTAGGCCGTGTAGTCGGGCAGAAAGTGCCCGAGGTTCACGTTGCCGAGGGCCGCCGCCGCGCGCAGGAGAGACACGCGCCCGCCGCCGGAGATCGACACGTTCTCGGCGCTGTACTTCGAGCCCATGCCCTTGCGGTACAGCTCGTTGTACATGCCCGCGACGGCCTCGCGCAGCTCCCACAGGCCGGGTACGGGGGCGTACTCCTGGTCGTCGGTGTGAATGGTGAGGCCCGTGATGCGCGGCGGCGCGCCGGGCAGCGGGCCCGTCTCGGGCTGGCCCTGACCGAGGTTGCACCACCCCTCGGCGCCGTAGCGGAAGCCGAGCTTCTGCGCCTCGGTGGTGACATAGATGACGCCCGTGCGAGGCACCGCGCGAAAGGCCGTGAAATTCGTTTCGCTCACGGCGTCCGGTGATCGCACGGAACCACCGCCCGGATCAATCGACCCGCGCGAGGAGCGCACGGAACGGGTGCGCGAGCTGTCTCCAGAGGCCTTCGGGCACGCGCGCTCCCGGCGCGCCGAAGCGCTCCGGGGGCGCCCCGCGGGGCCGGTAGAACGTGCCGAAGAGCACGTCGTAGAGCGAGAACATCCCCGCGAAGTTGCACCCCGGGAGCGCCTTCGAAACCTCGTGGTGCCAGCGGTGCGCCGTGGGCGACACGAGCACGTACCCGAGCGCCCCGAGATCCCACGTGACGGCCGCGTGGGTGAACACCGTGTGCACGATGAGCGTGGGGCCGAGCAGTGCGAACACGCGCGCGTCGAAGAGGGTGAGCGTCACGGCGCCCACGAGCACGTTGTCGACGAGGTCGTCGAGGGGGTGCATGCGCGCCGCGGCGAGGCCGTCGAGGCGCGTGGCGCTGTGGTGCACCGCGTGAAAGGGCCACAGCCAGCGCGTGTGGCGCAGGCGATGGCTCCAGTAGCCCACGAGGTCGGCCACGGCGAGCGCCTCGACCCACTGCCAGCCGAGCGCGTGCGTCCACGGGCGCCACGGGAGCACCCCCCGGAGCGCGCGGATCATCGCGCCCGCGTCGAGCCCGTAGCCCAGACCCCACGCGAGCGACGCCGCGAGGCCCAGGGTAAACACCCGCGTGAAGGTGCCCGTCACGAGCGGCGAGAAGAGCCACCATGCGAGGTCCGTCGACCGCGAGCGATGGAACACGGGCGGCACGTCGCGCGCCGGCCACGCGCGCTGCGCGATGGCCATGAGCGCGCCCACGAGCGCGAGGCCGCCATACACGGCGACGAAGGCGTTCACCGCGCCAACCTATACGCCCTTGAGCGCGCATGACAGCCGTTGACGACGGCGCCGCGCAGGGGCTCTCATCTCGCCCTGATGTCGCGCGCTACCCGGCCGTGTCGCTTCGCGCCGCAGAAGCCCTCGCGCGTGCGGGGGGCCTTCTGATGCGTCGGCTCCGATGGCTCGAGCTCACGCCCTCGTACGAGTGCAACAACCGCTGCCTCGGGTGCTTCTCGGTGGTCGACCGCTCGCCCGCCATGAGCCCCCGCGAGACGATGGCGAACCTCGCGCTCGGTCGCAATCAGGGCGCCGATTGCCTCTGGATCGGCGGCGGCGAGCCCACGCTGCGCCGCGAGCTCTTCGCCGTGGCGCGCGAGGCGCGGCGCATGGGCTACGCGCGCGTGAAGCTCCAGACCAACGGAATGATGCTCGCCTACCCCGAGTACGTTCGAAAGTGCGTCGAGGCCGGCGTGACGGAGGTGAACCTCGCGATCAAGGGCGCCACGGCCGAGACGCACGACGCGCTCACGCGCACGCCGGGGTGCCACGCGCTCGTGCTCCAGGCGATGGTGCAGTGCCGCGCGCAGGGCCTCGCGCTCGAGGCCGATGTGCTGGTGTACAAGCGCAACGCGGCGGAGATCCCCGCGATGGTGCGCGCGTACACGCCGCTCGGAGTTGAGCGCTACAACCTCTGGATGCTCTCGGCCAGCGACGACGCGTCGCGCGAGGTGCGCGACGAGGTGCCGCGCATCGCCGACGTGATGCCCTTCGTCACCGAGGCGATGGATCTCGGGCTGTCGGTGCGGCCCGACTTCATCACGTCGCTCCACACGCCGGCGTGTACGGTGCCCGCGAGCCATCGCGCGTGCCTCTTCTCGGCGCGCGACCTCGACCTGCTCGTGACCAACCCGGGCGGCCATCGCTTTCGCCTCGAGACCTCTCCCCTCGAGGGCGGCCTCTACCCCGACGGGTGCGCGTCGTGCAGCGTTCGCGACCGCTGCGGCGGCGTGCGCGCCGACTACGCGAAGCACCACGGGACGCTGGAATTCAAGGCGGTTTAGTACATCGCGTCGAGGTCGACGAGGCCCGTCACGGCGAGGCCCGCCTCGAAGCGCGCGATCTTCTCGGCCACCTGCGCGACGCAGCGCTCGGGCACCGAGATGGCCGCCACGTGGGGCGTCACGGTCACCCTCGGGTGACGCCACAGGGGGCTCTCGTCGGCGAGGGGCTCGTGACGAAACACGTCGAGCGTAGCGCCCTCGAGGTGGCCCTCGTCGAGGAGGGCCACGAGGTCTTCTTCGACCAGGTGCTTGCCGCGCGCCACGTTCACCAGCGCCGCGCCGCGCGGGAGCATCGACAGCACGCGCCGGTCGAGGAGCGACGCGGTGGCCGGCGTGAGCGGCAGCATGTCGACGAGGAGCTCGCACGGCGCGAGAAACTCCGCGAGCTCGCCCTCGCCTGCGAACGTT
>CANMAT010000309.1 GCA_947494865.1 Deltaproteobacteria bacterium | reverse complement strand
TGACCGCGCATCTCGAGCCGGCACACCACCTCTTGCCCGAGGTAGCAGCCCTTGTGAAACGACACGGCGCGCCCCGTGAGCCCCGCCTCTTGCACGAAGTTGTTGCCGTCGTAGTCGACCCCGAAGGCCGCCACGCCCGCCTCGAGGCGCGCGGTCTCCCACGCCTCGGGCGACACCGCGACCACCGCGCCTTGCGTCACCAGGGCCTCGAGCGCGGCCATCGCCGCGGGAGCCTCTTCGGGCGTGAGCACCAGGTCGACGCCGCCGCGGCCGAGGCGATCGGCGGCGAAGCGCGCGCCCGTCGCGACGGTGAGCTCTCCCGCGGCGGGGCCCTGGAGCGTGAGCACCTGCACGTCGCGCTCGCTCACGAACACGTCTTCCATCACCACGTAGCGGTCGAAGTGCTCGGCCACGTCGGCGAGGCGCGCCCTCGGCATCACGAGCAGCATCTCGTCGTCGCGCGCGTCGACGTACACGTCGGTGATGATCTTGCCCTTGAGCCCCACAATGGCCGCGTACACGCTGCGCCCCGCGGGCAGCACGCGCACGTCGTTGGTGACCATGCCGTTGAGCCACTTCGTGCGGTCTTTGCCGCGTACGGCCAGGGCGCCCATGTCTTCGAGCGCGCGCGCGCCCACGCGCTCGCGGAGCGCGGCCACCTGATCGTCGAGCGTTGCTGTCACAGCCAGTGCGTTCATGGGCGCGACGGTGCGTCTCCCGTGCGCTCCGCGCAAGCCCTCAGCGACGCGTGGCCGCCGCCGCGACGATCTGCGCGTGGATCTTTCGCGCGTGGTGCCGCGCGTCGAAGGCCTCGACCACGGCCTCGCGCCCGCGGGCGCCCTCGCGCTTCACCCGCGCGGTGTTACGCAGGTACGAGAGCATCACGTCGGCCAGGGCCTCGGGCGAGGGGTCGGGGCCCATGAGCGTGCCCGTCTCGCCGTCGCGCACCATCTCGCCGACGCCGCCCACGTCGAACGCGATCACCGGGCACGCGTAGGCCATGCCCTCGATCACCGTGCGGGGCAGCGGGTCGGGGTACACCGAGGGGAGCACCACGACGTCGAAATCTTCGACCCAGGGGCGCACGTCGGCGGCAAAGCCGGGAAAGAGAAACACGTCTTCGAGGCCGAGCTCGCGGGCGAGGGCGCGGCACTCGCCGAGGTGGTCGCCCGGCAGGTCCGCAGGGGTGTCGCCCACCACCACGAAGCGCGCGCGGGAGCGCTCCTCGGGCGTGGCGCGCTCGCGGAGAATCTTCGCCGCGCGGATCATCGAGGGGTAGCCCTTGCGCGGGAGCACGCGCCCCATGCTGCCGAACACGAACGCGTCGGGCGGGAGCATGCGCCCCTTGGTGCAGCCGGAGGTGGCGCCGCGCTCGAAGCGCGAGAGGTCGACGGCGTTGTTGATCACCACCGTCTTCTCGCGGGCGTGCGGAAACAGCGCCGCGGCCGCGTGCGACACACACACGACGCGGGCCACCTCGCGGCGCGACGAGAGCCACGTGTGCGCGGCCTTCGACGCCGCGGGCACGGCGGTGTATCGCACGTGCCAGATGGCGGGGACGCCCGTGAGCACCGCCACCGTGGCACCCACAAAATCAGCGGTGGTGCCGTTGCAGTAGATCACGTCGACGCGCTTGTCGCGCACCAGCTTCGGGAGCGTGACGCCGAGGCGGCCGAGGCGCGCCACGTTGAGCGCGAGGCGCGGCCCGCGGAGGCGCCACGGGGCGTCGAGGTCGTCGCGCTCGATGGCCCGAGAGAGGGGCTGAAAGGGGTTCTCCACGAGGTCGGGGTCGATCACGATCTCTTCGGTGCAGCGCGAGGTGCGCAAGAGCTCGGCGATCACGTCTTCGCGCGGCAGCAGCACGATGCGCGTGACCTCGGCGGGGTCGAGGTACGACAGAATGGTGTGCAGGCTGCGACCGGGGCCGCCGTTGCGGGCCGTGTCGTTGAGAAAGAGCACGCGGAGCGGTGTGGCGGTAGGCATCACGCAGGATCCTTGGGGGCGCGGCGCATGAGCTTGAGCGTCGCGGGGAGCAGCACCATGGCCGTGGCGAGGCACGCGACCTCGCCCGCCATCGCGTAGCGCCCGAACGACTGCAGCGCCTGGTTGTCGGCCACGAGCAGCGCGCCGTAGCCCACGATGGTGGTGAACGAGCACAGCGACACGGCGCCGCCGACGGAGCGCAGCGCGGCCGCGGGGTCGCCCTCGGTGTAGCGCATGCGATCGTAGAGGTTGATCGCGTACTCGACGCCGATGCCGAAGGTGAGCGGCAGGGCCACGAAGTTCAAGAAGTTGAGCCGCGTGTCGAGCCACGCCGCGCCGCCCACGGTGAGCACCACGGCACCCACGAGGGAGGCCAGCACGGCGAGCGAGGCGCGCACCTTGCGGGTCGACAGCAGCACGATGAGCACCACCGACACGAAGGCTCCGAGGGTTGCCCTCGGGCCGTCGACCTCCATCGCGCGGAGCATCTCGGCGAACACCGTGGCGCGGCTGGCGGTGGGCACCACGCGCCCGTCGGCGAGGCGCACGTTCTGGGTGAGGCCCGCCACCACGAGGAGCGCGCGCCCGTCGCTGGGCGAGTAGTGCGCGCGGTAGTGCACGAACACCGGCGTGCCGAAGCGGCCGTCGCGCTCGCTGAAGCGCTCACGCACGAGCGAGGGGAGCTCGTCGGGCTGCACCGCGCGCAGGGTCTCCGGCGGGCGCCACGCGCGCGCCGTCGCGGCGTCGGCGGCGTCGAGGTGCGGGAGCATCGCGTCGATGTGCTCGCGCAGCAGCGCGAGGAGCGCGAGCTTGCGGGTCATCGCCGTTGGGGGGCCGCCGAGCACGTCCCACGCGGTCTCGACGTGGTGCACGTAGCGGCCGCCGGTGCGCGCGCGGTCGCGCTCCTTCACGGCGTCGGCGATGGCGAGCACGTCGTCCATGCGGTCGGCGAGGATCATGTCGGCCGCGCCACTGGGCTCCTCGCGCACGGCGCCCGGTTGCGCGGGCGGGGCGGGCGGTTGGCGAAACACCTTGTCGGCCTCCGAGCTCCACCGGTCGGCGCCCGTCTGCCGGCTCCCGCTGCTCTGGAGCTTCGCGAAGTTGTACTCCCACGGGTCGCGCAGATACCCCGGTACCTTCACCGCGGCGGCCGCGATGGCCGCCACGCCGACCACCACGATCACGGGCGCGAGGCGCGTGGTGATGACCCCGAGCACGTCCATCACGGGGGTGGTGAGGCGCTCGGCGTCGCGCGTGGCGCCGGGCTTCGCGAAGCGGTCGCGGAGGCGCTCGACGAGGGTGATCGACGCGGGCACCACGGTCATGCAAGCGGTCCAGCAGAAGAGCATGCCCGACGCGCCGATGAGGCCAAACTGGCTGAAGCCCCGAAAGCCCGTGAGCATGAGCGAGCCGTAGGCGCCCGCGGCCGCGAGCGACGCGAGGGCCGTCCCCTCGCGAATGGTCACCGACGCGTCGACGAGCGCCGCCTCGACGGAGTCGCCCGCGGCGCGCCGCTCGCGAAAGCGCGCGAGATGGATGATGGCGTAGTTGATCCCGTTGCCCGCCACGATGGAGCCGAGAAACGCAGTCGACATGGTGAGGTAGCCGAAGGCCACCTCGGCGACCGCGTACGCGCAGCCCACGCCGGTGAACATCGCGAGCCCGATGTGCCCGAGGGCCCACCCCGAGCGAAAGAACAGCGCGATGCCCAGGAGAATGAGCACGAACGCGAGGCCCGTAGAAATAGCCGCTTCGGAGAGGAGCGAGTCGCGCTCGGCGATGGCGTTGGCCACGTCGCCGCCGAGGCCCACCTCGGCGCGCGGGTGAAAGCTCCGCGGCCTGGCGCGCGCCACGATGGCGTTCACGCGAGCCACGAGCTCGTCGCCCGAGCGGTCGCCGAAGCCCGCACCCGACGCGCGGATCACGAGCAGATAGATGCCCCCGTCGGGCGTGCGAAAGTACCCCGTGGGGTAACGGTCGACCTCGCGCATGCGCCCCGAGAGCTGCCCGCGAAAGCGTTCGAAGGGTCTCGCGGCCTCGCTCGTGTTGCCCGTCGGGGGAGCCGTCACGGCGGGCTGCGCGGGTCGCGTGGCGCGGTCGCTGCGGCGGTCGGTGCAGGGCTCGTCGTCGAGGTCGACGAAGCCCGGCTGCGCGCGGCGGCGTGCGCGCGAGAGCTCGCACTCGACCTCTTCGAGGTCACCCACGTCGGCGAAGAGCCACTTGCGCGCGAGGTAGAAGCGCCTCGCCTCTTCGGGGCCGTGCTCCACCGTGCGAACGAGCGAGCGCGGGAGCTCGCGGAGCCCCGGCTCGAGCGCGTCGACGAGGCGCTTGTTGGCCTCGGCGTCGGGCGAGCGCACCACCACGAAGAGCGTGGCGCTGCCGCCGCCCATGCGCGTCATCGCGTTGCGAAAGAGCCGCGCCCCTTCGCTGCGCTCGGGCAGAAGGTCGAGAAAGTCGCCGCGAACCTGGAGCCGGCTCGCGGCGCCCCACGAGGCCACGAGCACCACGAGGGTGGCGAAGAGCACGTGCCAGGGCCGCGTGTGGGCGACGCGCGCCACGCGCGCGAGGATGCGATCGATCCAGGGGAGCGTCGGGTCGGTCACGGTGCGCGGGGCGATACCATCGCGAGGCCGAAGGCTTCAACGGCTAGCGCGGGAGCCACCCGCGCGACGCGCTACCGGCGCTCGAGGAGCCAGTCGTAATACACGGGCACGCCCACCGGGCCCACCGGCGGAAGGGTGAGCCGCGCCGAGCGCGCCACGCGAAACCCGCAGTGCTCGATGCGCGCGGCGACCTGCTGCGGCGTGGTCACGTGGTGGTCGTTGATGCCCTTGAAGCCGATGGCGAGAAAGCCCGCTTCCATGAGCTTGTTCACCGCGGGCATGCCGAGCACAAAGTGGCCGCCGGGCTCGAGCACGCGATGCACCTCGCCGAGGGCGCGTTCGAACTCCGAGAGGTGTTCGAACATCGAGAACGACGCCACGAGGTCGAAGTGCGCGTCGGGGTAGGGGAGGGCGTACACGTTGCCCTGGCGCAGGTGGGCCTTGACGCCGAACACGTCGAGGGTGCGCGTGGCGAGGGCCGGGTCGGCGTCGAGGTCGACGCCGTGGAGGTCGCTCGACACCTCGCTCAGCGCGACGAGCACGGCGCCGGAGCCGTAGCCCACCTCGAGCGCGCGCTTGTAGCGACGCGCGCCGAGAAAGCGCAGCCCGATGTTGATGCGCTCGCGAAAGAGCCACCCCGTGAGGGGCCGCGAATAGTAGGCGATGGGGTCGGTGGGGCCGTTCTTGGGGAACCGCCGAATCACGTCGAGGGTAAGCTGTGGAGCCACGGTAGAAGCGTTGTTATCACGTCATGCCGCGCCCGCGTGAGTCCCGCGCGCACAGCGCCATCGAGGTCTTCTGACGGCCCCCTGTTCGGGCTATGGTCCGCGGCTTCGGCGCCCCCTTATGACCATCGCACTCATGGCCGCGCTCGCGGTCGCCCTCTATCTCCTCCCGCTCGCCGTCGCGCTGCCGCTCCTCGCCGACCGCTGGCCCGACCGCGGCCCCGCGCGCGTGCTCGACGTCGCCCTCGTGCTCGCCCTCGACGCCTTCGCGGTGCTGCTCCTCACGCGCCTCGCGCCCCTGTGGGCC
>CANMAT010000308.1 GCA_947494865.1 Deltaproteobacteria bacterium | reverse complement strand
GTGGTTCGCACCGAGGGCGAGCTCATCGGCGGCGAGGGGGCCTCGGGGCGCGTGGGGCACCTCAAGATCTACAACAGCCGCGTGCGCTTCGTGGTGCAGGGGCGCGTCACCGACGCGGGCGCGGGGCGCGCCATCGGGTACAGCCTCTACGGCGGCAACCTCATCGACGCCGACCGCACGCGCCCGGCGGGGCAGCCAGGGCAGGATCTCTTCCGCGAGACCTTTCCCGCGTTCTCGTTTCGCGTGTCGACGGTGCGCGAGGTGGTCGTCGCGTGCGACGGTTCGAACGGTCGGCCCGCGGCGATTCGTGTGGTGGGCGTCGACGCGCCGAGCCGCATCCTGGGCATTCTCGACAACCTCGCGCGCGAGCAGGGCGTGCGCATGGTGACGCACTACATTCTTCGCCCCGGCAGCGACGTGCTCGAGGTGGTGACGGAGGCGCAGTCGCTCGACGGGTACGCCATCGCGGGCGGCGCCGCGGGCGACTTTCTGGGCTTCGGCTCGGCGCTCACGCTCTTCAACGGCGAGACGGGCTTCGGCGACATCGCGCGCGCCTCGATGCCCCTCACGTGGCTCGCCGCCGTGAGCGACCCCGGCGAGAACAACCGCCACGTCTCCTACGCCGTGGCGCCCGCCGAGGGGCCCATGAGCGTGCCCGTCGTCGACGCCTCGGGCACCGTGGGGCTCTACAACGCCGTCACCGCCGCCAAGGGCATGCCCGCGCGCTTCACGCGGTATTTCTCCGTGGGCGACGGCGACGTGGCCTCGGCCGTCGAGCCCGTGCTGCGCGCCCGCCGCGAGCCCTTCGGCGTGGTGACGGGGCGCACCACGGCCAACGCACTCGTGTACGCGTACCGCGGCGCCTACGCCGTCGGCGCCGCCGCGCGCTCGGTGGCGCGTGCCCAGATGGACGGCGCCTTTCGCATGGCCCTCACGCCCGGCGCGTACTCGCTCGTGGCGGTGGACCGCGGCCTCACGCGCGGCGCGCCGGTGAGCGTCACGGTGGCCGACGACGCCGAGGCCACGGCGACGCCCACCACGGGCGTCACGGGTACGCTGGTGCTCGACGTGGCCGTGCTCGACGCGATGGGCGCGCGCGTGCGAGCCCCGGTGAAGGTGAGCCTCCGGGGCATGGACGTGGAGGCCCCCGACGGCGCCATGGGCGACCTCGAGGGCGAGAGCGAGGCCTTCGGGCTGCACCGCGCCATCTACACGTTGAACGGCCAGGATCGCATCGCGGTGAAGCCCGGGCGCTACCGCGCGACGGTCTCGCGCGGCGACGAGTACGACGTGGCCCTCATGGACGTGGTGGTGCCCGCCGGGGCCGAGGCCACGCTGCGCGCCGACCTCCCGCGCGTGGTGAACACCGCGGGCATGGTGTCGGTCGACCTGCACCAGCACACGGTGGGCAGCATCGACGCGCCGCGCTCGCTCTGCAACCGCGTGCTCGAGAACGTGGCCGAGGGCCTCGAGTACGCCGCCACCACCGACCACGACAACGTGACCGACTTCGGCCCCTGCGTGCGCTCGCTGGGCCTCACGCCGTGGTTCAACGCCATGCGCGGCAACGAGATCTCGGTGGTGGGCCTCGGGCACTTCAACGCCTACCCCCTCACGGTGAACCCCGCCGACCCCTTCGCGCTCATCGGCGCGCAGTACTGGGCCGACCTCACCGCGCAGCAGCTCTTCGACAAGGTGCGCGCCGAGGCGGGCGGGCCCATTCTGCACGTGTCGCACCCGCGCTCCAACGGCTTCAAGGGCTACTTCACCTCGATCAACCTCGACCCGGTGACCCTCGAAGGGCGCGTGCCCCTGACGCGCGGCTGGGAGGCCATCGAGGTCAACGAGTCGTTCGGCGCGCCCGAGCAGTACACCGCCGAGTCCGACGCGATGATCCAGTCGGCCGCGCGCCGCAGCGGCGCGTCGGTGCCCGTGCTGCGCGACTACTTCGCGCTCGTGTCGCGCGGCGACCGCGTTTGCGCCCTCGGCAACAGCGACACGCACGGCCGCAACAACGGCTCGGGGTGGCCCCACAACCTCGTGATGGTGGGCGAAGACCGCCCCGAGCGCGTGACCGACGCCATGGTCGCCGCGGCCATTCGCGCGCAGCGGGTGCTGGTGTCCAACGGCGTGGTGGTGCGCATTCTCGCGGGCGGAGCGGTGCACATGGGCGCCGGCGACGTGGTGCGCGCCACGGGCGGGATGCTCGACGTCGAGCTCGACGTGCAGGCCGCGCCGTGGGTCGACGCGCGCTCGCTGGTGCTCTTCGAAAACGGCCGTCCGCTCGCGCTCGTGAGCGACGGCCGCGGGGGCTACAACGCGCAGTCGACGATCGGTGCGAGCGGGTGGTCAACGGCCCTCGACGCGCAGTCGCCGGGCCGCGCGGGTGCGGTGCGGCTGCGCGCGACGGTGCACCTGCGCCCCGCGCGCGACAGCCACTACGTGGCGCTCGTGCGCGGCGGCTCGCTCGCCCCGGTGGGCGCGGGCGACGCCTACGGGTACACCAACCCGGTGTACGTCGACGTCGACGGCGACGGGTGGCAGGCGCGTATGCCCTGAGCTCAGCTCGGGTAGCTCTGCACGATCTCGAGGCGCGGGCGGTCGATGCGCTGCACGCGCGACGTGACGAGGTCGCGCTCGCCGTTGCGAAAATAGATCGCGTCGCCGATGCGCGGCTCCTCGAGCACGGGCTGAACGCCCGAGCCGAGGTACCGCAGCGCCCCCTCGAGCGAGCGCCCGAGGGCGGGGTGAACCTCGCACCACGTGTCGTTGCGGAGGTCGCGCACGCCCACGCAGACGGCGCCACGAATGTGGTACTCGGTGTTGCGGGTCACGTACACGCGGTGAATGCGCCGTTCAGTCCCCTTGTAGCCCATGAGCGCTCTCCCTTGCATGGGATGACTCTATGGTTGGGGGGCGTCGGGGCGTCCACTTTCGGGCGGTGATTGCGGCGCCTCGTCGGGCGCGCCGGCGTCGATGTCGTCGTCCTCGTCCGAGGGTTCGGAGCCGTCGCCCACCGAGAGGTTGAGCGCGAGGTCGGCCCACTGCGGGACGCGCGCGCTCTCTTGCACGTACATGGTCGCCCGCGCGTGAAAGCCCTGCACGGAGATCTGCGCGGCCGCGAACTCCGCCGCGTAGTCGGGCGCGTCGGCGCGCGCGGTCGCCTCGTCGGACAGCACCGGCGGCAGCGGCTGCGCGAGGCGCGCCATGCAGCGCCGCGTGGCCTCGGCCTCGCGGATCACCCGCGCCATCACGTCGAGCGCGGGCGCGAGGGCGTCGGCCCCCGCGTCGGGCGTGAGGGTGAGCTCGACGGAGGCCTCGACGTCGGCGAAGCGCGCGTCGATCGCGGTGTGGATGTCGGCCTCGGCCGCGGGCGCGCTGACCGCGCGGAACCACGCCTCGACGCGCGGGTCTTCGTCGCCCACGAAGGGCGCGAGGCGCACCCGCACGCGCGTGGCGTGGGCGGCCTCGAGGGCCTCGTGGAGGGCGCCCTCGAGGTCGACGCGGTCGGCGTTGGGGAGCTTGCCGAGCGTGCGCGCGAGGGCCGTGAAGAGGTCGGCGCGGCGCCCGTCGACGAGGCCGAGCGCGTGCTGGTACCCGTGCACGGCGGCGAAGTACGCGTCGGCGCGCGGGCGGCGGGTCACGACGCGCAGCTCGCGGCTCACCCGCGTGGCGCGCGCGCCGCGGTAGGGGTCGGCGCTGCACTGCGAGAGCGCGAGCGAGAGCAGCACAGCCAGCGTGGTGCGGGGCTTCATCACAAGCCCGTTGCTAGTACGGGACGGGCGCCGGGTGACAGTCGCCGACAACAAAATACAAGTTGGCGACAACTTCGACGGGGGGTTCAAGGCTATGGATTCCGCGGATTTCGTGAGGTGCCGGAAAGGTGCGTCGAGCGACCGCATGGCGGTACAGACGCCCCTCGAATCCGCCGGAGGACGCTGAGGAACCGATGACCACACTGCTGATCGCCGTCCCGTACCTGACCGTGCTGCTGCTGCTGGTGTTCTATGGTCTGCACCGTAGTCAGCTCGTGTGGCTTCTGTGGAAGCACCGCGCCTCGCTGCCCCCCGCGGCGCCGCGCCAGCTCCCCGACGGCGAGCTCCCGCACGTGACGGTGCAGCTCCCGCTCTTCAACGAGCCCGACGTGCTCGACCGCCTGCTCGAGTGCGTCGCCCGCATCGATTATCCGCGCGACAAGTTCGAGATCCAGGTGCTCGACGACAGCACCGACGACACCCGCGAGCGCTCCAAGGCCAAGGTGGCCGACCTCGTGCGCCGCGGCATCGACGCCGTGTACATTCACCGCACCGACCGCACGGGCTACAAGGCCGGCGCGCTCGACAACGGGCTCAAGTACTCGAAGGGCTCGCTCATCGCGGTCTTCGACGCCGACTTCCTCCCGCAGCCCACGTTCCTCCGCACGGTGGTGCACCACTTCGCCGACGCGAAGGTGGGCTGCGTGCAGGCGCGCTGGGGCCACCTCAACCGCGAGTCGTCGATCCTCACCCGCGTGCAGGCGCTCATGCTCGACGGCCACCACATGGTCGAGAACCGCGCGCGCTTCGCGGCGGGCCGCTTCTTCAACTTCTCGGGCACCGGCGGCATCTGGCGCCGCGAGGCCATCGAGGGCGCCGGCGGCTGGCAGCACGACACCCTCACCGAAGACCTCGACCTCTCGTACCGCGCGCAGATCGCGGGCTGGCGCTTCGTGTACCGCGAAGACCATGTGACCCCCGCCGAGCTCCCCGAAGAGATGGAGGCCTTCCGCGCGCAGCAGTTCCGCTGGGCCAAGGGCACCGTGCAGACGGCGCGCAAGCTCCTCGCGCGCGTGTGGGCCGAGAAGCACCTCGACCGCGGCGTGCGCATCGAGGCCGTGTTTCACATGACCCCGCACTTCGCCTACCCCCTCATGATGCTGCTCGCGGTGTTCCTGCTGCCGATGCTGCTCGTGATGCCGGTGAGCGACCCGCTGTCGCTCTTCCTCGTCGACATCCCCCTCATGATCGGCTCGACGGGCTCGCTCGCCACGTTCTACATGGTCGCCGAGCGCGCCCAGGGCCGCACCGCGATGGGCGCGCTGCGCCGCCTCCCGTGGCTCCTCGCCATCGGCGCGGGCATGTCGCCGTACCTCACCAAGGCCGTGTGGGAGGGCCTCCAGGCCGAGACCGGCGAGTTCGTGCGCACCCCCAAGAAGGGCCAGAGCGCGCGCCCCGGCCGCTACCACGCCCGCACCATTCTCCCCGTCGTCGAGCTGGTGCTCACCGTCGAGAGCATCGCCTCGGTGATCACCGCCCTCAGCACGAAGCACTACATCGCCGCCCCCTTCGCGATGCTCTTCGTCATGGGCTTCGGCTACGTCTCGTACTCGGTGATCCGCGAGCGCCTCGCCGCCGCCGAGGCCGCGCGCGTGCGCGACTCGCTCCCGTCGCCCGTCACGGCCGAAGAGGCCGTCGGCTCGATCGCGGCCTGAGCCGCTCTCCCTCCGCCTCCCGCGCTCCCTCCGCCTTTCGCTCTCTCCCCCCGCTACACCCGCACCAGACACTCGAGCGCCGTGTTGCGCACGTAGGTGCGACGCACGCAAGAGTACCCCTCGAGCAGCCCCCCGAAGCCGTGCCACGTGACCAC
>CANMAT010000307.1 GCA_947494865.1 Deltaproteobacteria bacterium | reverse complement strand
CCCCGCGAAGGACGTGCCCGCGCCCGACCGCGGCGTGCGCAAGGTCAAGGCCTACCTCTACCCGAGCGAGTTCAGCGCGCTCGTCGCGTGCGAGGCCGTGCCCCTCCTGTGGCGCCAGCTCTTCGCCGTCGCGGTGTACCTCTACGCGCGCTCCGGCGAGCTGCGCGCGCTCCAGATCGAGGACCTCGATTTCGAGCACGGCACCGTGCACATCCATCGCAGCGAGAGCCAGCGCCGCAGCATCGTGAAGGGCACCAACACCGGTGTCGCGCGGCGCGTCTCGATCGAGCCCGAGATCGTGCCCCTGCTGCGCGTGCTCGTAGGCGACCGCAGCGAGGGCCCGGTGCTCGAAGACATGCCGAGCGAGCGCAACCTCTCGCGGGCCCTGCGGCTCTACCTCGAGCGCGCGGGGCTCAAGCGTCGCGAGCTCTTCGAGGGCGGCGACACGCGCAAGAACATCACCTTCCACGACCTCCGGGCGACGGGCATCACCTGGCTCGCGGTGCGAGGTGACGAGCCGCTCAAGATCAAGTCGCGCGCCGGTCACGCCGGGTTCGGCACGACGGAGGGCTACATCCGCGAGGCCGAGCACGTCACGGCGGGGTTCGGAACGGTGTTCTCCGAGTTGCCCCCCGAGGTGCTCCATTGGCCTCGCAACGGTCCCGTGGGGTCACCCCCGCGTGACGATCTGTCGGAACGACAAGCCCCTTCGAAAGCGGAGAGGGCGGGATTCGAACCCGCGGTACCCTTTCGAGTACACCGCATTTCCAGTGCGGCGCCTTAGACCACTCGGCCACCTCTCCAGGTGGGAATCGCGCACTCCCTCGAGTGTTGTGCACCCCCGTTGAGGGTTGCGTGCGCGATCGGTCTTGAAACTCTGGCGGAGAGCAAGGGATTCGAACCCTTGGTACCTTTCGGCACACCTGATTTCGAATCAGGCACCATCGACCACTCGGACAGCTCTCCGTCGGCGAACCTATCAAACCGACCCGCCTTGTCAACGATTTCGTCGCTTGGCCTCACGCCTCACCCGAAAGAAGGCGCGCAGAATCTCGCCGCAGGCCTCGGCGCGCACGCCGGCGATCACTTCGAACTGGTGGTTGAGCCGTGGGTCGCTGCCAATGGTGTAGAGCGAGCGCACCGCCCCGGCACGCTGGTCGTCGCAGCCGTACACCACCCGGGAGATGCGAGCGTTCACGAAGGCGCCGGCGCACATGGGGCAGGGCTCGAGGGTCACCACCGCGGTCACGCCGTCGAGGCGCCACCTCCCGCGGTCGTGGGCCGCGCGGCGCATCGCCAGCACCTCGGCGTGCGCGCTCGGGTCTTCGAAGAGCTCGCGGAGGTTGTGCGCCCGCGCCAGCACCGCGCCCGCCTCGTCGACCAGCAGACACCCGACGGGGACCTCCCCCCGCAGCGCCGCTACGCGCGCCTCGTCGAGCGCCTCACCCATGAGAGACTCGTAGTCGATCACCGCGGGTCTGCGTCGCGGCGCACGTTGAACACGCCCATCGCCTCGGCCACCGTCTCGTCGGGCTGCGACGGGTGAAACGCGCGGATCGACGCCACGCCCACGCGCCCGCCCACGCGTCGCACCGTGCCCACCGCGTGGAGCTCTTCGAGGCGACCCGGGCGGAAGTAATCCACCCGAATGTCGATCGTCGAGACGCGGTCGCTGAGGTTCAACATCGACCACACCGCGGCGCCCCCCGTGGCATCGAGCAGCGTCGCGATCACGCCGCCGTGGAGCGCCGGACGAAACGGGTCGCCCACGAGATCGTCGCGAAAGGGCAGCCGCATCTGCGCCCTCCCACCGGAGATCTCCAGCAGCTCCAGCCCCAGAAAGCGATTGAAGGGAATCCCCTGGGAGAAAAATTCCTTGATGCGCGCCACCGAATCGTCATCCATCGTAGATTGAAGCCCCTTCACGGAAGTCACGTACAATACCCCACGGCCCGCGTCAGCACCGCGGCGCCCCTCACGCGTGGTTAGCTTGTCGACGGCTCCACCGCCCCTCCCAGAAGGAGCCTCCACCACCATGAAGCGCTCGCTCCTTCCCCTGCTCGCGTTCGTCACCCTCGCCATCCCCGCCGCGGCGCAGACCCCCGCGCGCAGCACCACGACCCCCACGAGCCCGCGCGCGCAGCCCGCGCAGGCGTCCCCCGCGCAGGCGTCCCCCGCGCAGGCGTCTCCCGCCCAGGCGTCTCCCGCCCAGGCGCTCCCGCAGCAGACGCCCCCGACGCCCCCGCAGCCGGGCATCTGCTGCTGCCGCGTGTGGTCGCACGGGTGGCAGTACTCCTGGCGCCCCAACGGTGAGTGCACCGCCCAGAGCGGCAGCTGCGTCACCCCCGACCACTGCTGATCGCCACCATCACCGCGACCGGCCGCCGCGCTCGGCGTTGCGCGCCGCGATGCGCGCCGAGTCCTCCGCCGCAGTCACCCGCAGCGCCCACGTCACCCCGAACGACAGCATCGCCATCCCCACAGGGCTCAACGCGCTGAGCATCCGCGCCGCCGTCGACCCTTCGGGCGCCAGCGCGTGCAGCCACGGAAACGCCACGCCGCACATCGTCGCAGGAAACACCGCGAGGTACACCGCGCGGCGATTCTCGGGCGCCGTGGTGAGAAACGACGCAACCGTGAGCCCCACGATGGTCGACAGCTGATTCGAGAAGAGATCACCCGCCGGGTCTTCCGATCGGTACCGCGGCCCGAGCCAGGCGTGAAACATCAACACCATGAGCGCCCCGAGGGCGCCCACCGCGGAGATCCACCGCGTCGGCTCGTCGTGGCCGCGCACCGTGCGCTGCGTCGACGCTTCCTTCTCTTCGCGCGTGCTCATCGAACCCGCGTGATGGAACACCCTTGGCGCGACGCCTTCAACCGGTAACCACAGCCCCCTCGCGCAGCCCGCACAGAAACCGCACCAGGGCCTCGGCCTTCGGCACGAGCGACGCGAGGTCGGCGTACTCGCGCAGCGTGTGAAACCCCTCGCCCCGCGGCCCCAGACCGTCGATCGAGGGCACGCCCGCGTCGGCCGTCGTGGCCGCGTCGCTGCCGCCGCCCTGGAGCGGGCACTCGCCGTCGCCGAGGCCCGCCGCGCGCTGACACGCCGCGTACCGCGCGCACAACGCCGCGCTCTCGTCCGTGCGCTCGAGCGACGAGCGCGCGACGCCGCCCTCGAGCTCGATCGCAGTGCCCTCGACCGCCGCGTCGCGCGCGAGCGCCCGCAGCGACGCCATGAGCGCCTCGGCGTCGGCGCGCGAAGCGTAGCGAAAATCAACCTCGGCCCGCGCGCGGTCAGGCACGGTGTTCTTGCCGATGCCGCCCTCGACGCGGCCCACGTTCACGGTCACCCCGCGGTCATAGTCGGTGAGCCCCTGCGCGCGGTCGATCCAGCGCGCGAGCGACCACAGCGCGTTGGCCCCCTCGCGGTGCGCGTTGCCCGCGTGCGCGGCCCTGCCCCGCGCGTGCGCCGTGACCGCCCCGGTGCCCTTGCGCCGCGTGACGATCGCGTCGCCCGCGCGGCCCGCTTCGAACACCAGCGCGCACGAGGCCCCGCGCGCAACCTCGCGCAGCAGCGCGTAGCTCTCGGGCGACCCCACCTCCTCGTCGCTCACCACCGCGAAGGTGAGCGGCAGACCTTCGAGCAGCCCCGCGCGGCGCATCGCCTCGAGCGCGAAGCCCACCACCACGAGGCCGCCCTTCATGTCGAGCACGCCAGGGCCGCGCGCGCGATCACCCTCGACGCCATACCCCGCGAACGACTCGCGCGAAAACACCGTGTCGATGTGCCCCACGAGCACCGCGCCGCGACCGCCCGCCGCACGCTCGTTGTGAAAGAAGAGATGATCGCCGAAGCGCGCGCTCGGCACGACCTCGCACCCGATCCCCACGACCTCGCGCAGCACCGCGCTCGCCGCGTCGACGCCGCGCTTGTCAGCCGTGTGCGACGACGCCTCGACGAGCGCCCGGAGCCACCGCTCCATCTCCGGTCGCTGCCCCCTCAGCCACGTGAGCGCCTCATCCATGCGACCTTCTTTTCACGTCTGCGCGCCGATGAGAAGCCGACGAGAGATGACAGGGTACGTCATGTCGGCGTTTGCGCGCGCCCAACGGTGCCGTTAGTCTTCTCGGCGCTCCCCAAACACTACAAAGCGACACGGCACCCGCTGGTGTGTGCGCCTTGCGTGATCACGGAGATACCTCCGATGCAGTCGAAGATCCACACACGCGCGCTCAGCCTCGCCGACCAGGCGCTCCGCAACGGCCCCTGGCGCGACACCCCGTGGGATGAGCGGTCGCGTCGCTTCGGCTCGGCGCTTCTCACAGCACTGCGCGAGTCGCTCGCCACGCTCCAGCCGATGACGGCGGTGAGCGCGGCGTGCACCGCGGCGCGCGGCGAGCTCCCGCTGGCCTCGGCGGTGTTCCATGAAACGTGGTCGCGCGTGGTCATGGTGTGGGCCGTTCGCGAGCTCGTGCGCGCCGCCCACGCCGAGGCCGACGACGCCCTGCGCGACGAGCTCCTGCGCCTCGCGTCGGAGCTCGCCGCCGCCACCGCGCAGCTCTCGTCCGTCGAGGGCTCCGTGGCCGCCGCGCAGCTCCCGTTCGAACAGATGGTCGACGCCGCGCGCGAGGCCTTCAACCGCACGCGCGACGGGCTCCCCTTCGCCGCCGACGAGAAGCTCTTTCTCAACGCGTACGTGCACCAGCTCAAGCACATCGCATCGCTGCTCGCCGTGGGCGGTCACTCGGTCGACAGCCTCGTGCGCGGGGCCGTGTCTCGCACCGACCGCGCCGTGCGCCGCGACGGCCTCGCCGCCTGGATCGAAGCCCCCATCGCCACCCGCCAGACGTGGACGCAGCGCGGCCTCGCCGAAGCCGCGTGGGCCCTCGCCTCGCAGGTGGCGCGCGAGCAGGGCCGCAACGACAACTCTCGCGACGTCTGCCTCTGGCTGGCCCGCACCGCGTGTCAGCTCATGGCCCGCATCGACCGCGTCGGGCAGTGGGTCCCGGCCGCCGCCCTCGACGTCACCGCGCCCGCGCCGACCGCGCCCGCGCCGACCGCACCCGCTCCCGCCCTGAGCCCCTCGCCGCAGGCGCCCACGGCATCGAAGACCACGGAGAAGACAATGGACAACGCCAGGCTCAACCCCATGCTCAAGACCCTCGAAGTCGACGCCACCGAGGCCGCGTGGCGCCTGGCCGGCTCGCAGTTCGTAAAGCTCGCCAAGGAGCCCATCGTGGCGCTCCTCTCGCGCCACCTCGGCCCCGGCGACGAGTCGCTGCGCGCGCGCATCGCGACCTTCCTCGACACCGAGCTCGGCACGGCGCTCCTCTCGGGCGTGCTCTCGGCGGGCCTCTCGGCCATGCCCCTGCCCGCCAACAACGTCTCGCAGCAGCTCGCGCGCGAGCTCCGCGTGCGCTCCATGGCCGCCACCGGCGACGTCATCGCCGACGTGCTCATGGGCCCGCTGCGCCAGGTCGCGGTGATGTACCTCCAGGGCCAGCCCGGCGTCGCGCCGACGGAGCCCGCGGGCCTTCCCCCGAGCGCCCTCGTCGACGCGCTCAAGGTCGCCTCGGGCCAGGCCGCCGAGGTCGTCGAGCCCGCCAAGGCGGGCTGACCCTT
>CANMAT010000306.1 GCA_947494865.1 Deltaproteobacteria bacterium | reverse complement strand
CCGGGCGGCCTCGAGCGCCTCGCCGTCGCCGCGCGCGCGGAGGGCGTGCACGGCCTCGAGCACCACGGGCGCCGAGGCGTCGGACAGGGCGCGCACCAGGGCCGCGGAGGCCTCGGGCTCGGGGCTGCGGCCGAGGCGCGAGACGGCCCACGCGCGCACCTCGTCGTCGGCGTGCGCCGCGAGCGCGATCAGGGACTCGACCGCCCACACCGGGGCCTCGCTCACGGTCATGCCGCACTTGGTACACGCCCTGTTCGCACGCGACAACGCCTTCCATGCGAGTGCCCGCCGCTACCGGGATTTCCCCGCGAATCTTCGGGTCACCGGGCGTGGGCGCGCTTCCGCGCTTCGGGGCGCGCGGCTCTGTTGTGTTCCGCCGTGGGGCATGTTCCGTTTCTGGGGCGCTCGCTCTGTTGCTTGCGCGAAGGGAGGTTCGACCGGTGGACAAACAAAGCGCCCCGCTCACGATTCTGATGGCCGACGACGACGACGACGACTGCCTCCTCACGCGCGCGGCGTTCCAGCGCGCGCAGATCGCCAACGAGCTGCGCTTCGTGCACAACGGCGAGGAGCTGCTCGACTATCTGCACCGCCGCGGCGCCTTCGCCGACCCGCAGTCGTCGCCGCGCCCCGCGCTGATCCTCCTCGACCTCAACATGCCCCGCAAAGACGGCCGCGAGGCGCTGCGCGACATCAAGGCGAGCCCCGCGCTGCGGCGCATCCCCGTGGTGGTGCTCACCACCTCGAGCGCCGCCGAAGACGTGAACAACACGTACGACCTCGGCGCCAACTCGTTCGTCACCAAGCCCACCTCCTTCGAGGGCCTCGTCGAGGCCGTGCGCCTCATCGGCCGCTACTGGTCGGAGGTGGTCGCCCTTCCCAGCGAGCCATGAGCGATCCCTTGCGGCCCCTCTCGGTGCTCTTCGTCGAAGACGACCCCGACGCGCAGCTCCTCATCGAGCGCCAGCTCCGCCGCTCGGGGTACGCGCCCGACATCCGCCGCGTCGAGACCCTCGCCGAGCTGCGCGCCGCCCTCGCCGGGCCCTACGACGTCGTCCTGTCAGACTACAGCCTCGGCGCCGTCACCGCCCTCGACGTACTCGCGGTGTTTCGCGCCGAGGGCCGCGACGTGCCCTTCATCATCGTATCGGGCGCCATGGGCGACGAGCTCGGCGTGACCGCCATGCTCTCGGGCGCGCACGACTACATCTTCAAGGGCAACCTCTCGCGCCTCGCGCCCGCCATCGAGCGCGAGCTGCGCGAGGCCGACGGGCGCCGCGACCGCCGCGCCGCGCAAGACGCCCTGCGCCGCGCCAACGAGGAGCTCGAGGCCCGCATCCGCGCGCGCACCGAGGACCTCGAGCGCGTCGCCCGCTCGGAGCGCGAGGCCCACGAGGCCCTGAAGCTCGCGCAGGCGCACCTGGTTCAAGCCGAGAAGCTCGCGGCCTTCGGGCAGATGGTCGCGGGCATCGCCCACGAGGTGAACAACCCCCTCGCGTACGTGATCAACAACGTGGCCGTGCTCCAGCGCGACGTGGGCGGCCTCGCGGCCCTCGTCGAGCGCTACCAGACCGCCGACGCCGTGCTCGCCCGCGAGGCCCCGGCGCTCGCCGAGGAGATCCGCGACGCCGCCGCGCGCCTCGACCTCCCGTACGTGCTCACCCACCTGCCCGCGCAGTGGGCGAGCACGCGCGACGGCCTGAGCCGCATTCTTCAGCTCGTGCTCGACCTGCGCGTGTTCGCGCGCCTCGACCGCGGCGACTTCGACGACGTCGACCTCGACGCCGGCGTGGCCTCGACGATCAACGTGCTGCGCGGCCGCGCGGCGCAGCGGCGCGTCACGCTGAGCCTCGCGCTCGGCCCCGTGGGGCGCGTGTACCACCAGCCCTCGAAGATCAACCAGGTGGTGATGAACCTCGTCGCCAACGCCATCGACGCCTCGCCCGTCGGCGGCGACGTCGCCGTCGAGACGCGGCTCGCGGGCGCCTGGGTCGAGGTGTCCGTGGCAGACCGCGGCGAGGGCATCGCGCCCGAGGTGGCGGGGCGCATCTTCGAGCCCTTCGTCACCACGAAGCCCCCGGGCGAGGGGACGGGCCTCGGCCTCTCGATCAGCTATGGCATCGTGCAGGAGCACATGGGCGAGATCGTGGTGTCGTCGGAGCCCGGCCGCGGCGCCACCTTCGTGGTGCGCCTCCCGCGCGACCGCCGCGCGCTCTCGGGCCGCGACTCGATCGTGTGAGGTGCGTTAGGGCGCCGACGGCTCGGCGCGGCGCGTCCACGGCAGCGTGGCGGTGAAGGTCGCGCCCGCCCCCGGCGCGCTGGCGGCGGTGAGGGTGCCCCCGTGGCGCTCGACGATCTTGCGGCAGATGGCGAGGCCGATGCCCGTGCCCTCGTAGAGGCGCACCGCGTTGAGGCGCTGAAAGGGCTTGAAAATCCGGTCGAGGTACCGCTCGTCGAAGCCGATGCCGTCGTCGGCGACGCGCACCTCGCAGCGCGGCGCGCTGCCGTCGCTCGCGCTCACCCGCACGCGCGGGGCGGCGCCCTCGCGGCGAAACTTCAGCGCGTTGGAGAGCAGGTTCTGCATGAGCTGACGCATCTGCACCGGGTCGGCCTCGACGACGGGGAGCGGCCCCACCTCGACGGTCGCGCCGCTCTCGCGCACGCGCACCTCGAGGTCGGTGAGCACCTCGTCGACCACGGCGGCGAGGCTCACCCGCGAGAAGCCTCGGCCGGTGGTTGACACGCGCGAGAACGCGAGCAGATCGTTGACGAGCGCCTGCATGCGCTGGGCGGAGGCGCGCATGCGCGCGAGGTAGCTCGCCCCCTCGGGGGTGAGCGCCGCGCCGAGCGCCTCGGTGAGCATCTCGCCGAAGGCGCTGATCTTGCGCAGGGGCTCCTGCAGGTCGTGCGAGGCGACGTAGGCGAACTCCTCGAGCTCGCGGTTGGAGCGCGCGAGCTCCTCGGTGCGGCGCGCGAGGGCCTCCTCGGCGCGCACGCGGGCCGTGATGTCTTCGGAGATGCCCAGCAGGTACTCGGGGCGCCCCTCGGCGTCGAGCACGGGCACCTTGCGCGTGTGCAGGAGCCGCGTGCCCTGGAGGCGCGTGTGAATGGGCTCGCGGGGGACGTCGACCACCGCGCGACCGGCGAGCACCTCGCGGTCTTTCGCCGTGAAGGCATCGGCGTCGGCCTCGGGGAAGAGGTCGTAGTCGCTCTTGCCGATGAGCGCGTCGCGTTCGAACCCGAGGAGGTCTTCGCCCGCGCGGTTGAAGCGCACGAAGCGCAGCTCGCGCGCGTCTTTCACGAAGATCATGTCGGGGATGTTCTCGACGATCGACTCGAGGAAGCGCTCGTGGGCCTTCAGCCGCGCGTTGACCCGCGCGAGGTCTTCGGTGCGCGCCGCCACCTCGCGCTCCGCCGCCTCGCGGGTGCGCCGCAGCGCGTCGACCATGCGGGCGTTGGCGACGGCGAGCGCGGCGCGGTCGGCGAGGTCTCGCAGGAGCGTGAGGTCGTCGCGCGTGTACGATCGGCCGGGCGCGGTGCGAATGAGCGAGATCGCCCCGAAGGTGCGCCCCTGCGCGCGGAGCGGCGCGCCCACCACGCTGTAGAACGGGCACGCCTCGAGGGCCTCGCGGTACTCGGGCCGCGTGGCCGCGATCGCCTGCGCGAGCGTGAGCTCGGGGACGAGGAGCCCGTCGTCGCCCTGGAGCACCCGCCCGAGGAAGCCCTCGTCGGTGCGCTGCTGGACGCGCGCGATGGCCCCTCGCACGACGCGCACGCAGGCCTCGTCGCCGTGATAGATCGCCGCCTCGGCGAAGTGCGCGCCGTCGTCGGAGATGAGCCGCACGGTGCACAGGTCGCCGATCACGTCGGCCGCGCGCCGGGCCACCACGTCGAGCAGGTGCGCGTAGTCGCCCACGGCCTCGGAGAACGCGCGCGACGTCTCGTTGAGGGTGCGCACGCGGGCCGTCTGCCGCGCCAGCGCCTCCTCGAGGCGGGCCACGGTCTCGGTCAGGTCGGCGTCGTCGCGGAGGGCCATCGCGCTGCCGCGGGGCCCGCTAGAGCACGCCGGCGGCGGCGCGGTCGAGCAGCGCGTAGAGCGCGCCGAGGAGGGCCGTGTTGCCCGCTTGCGCGTAGCCCGCGAGCCTCTCTTCGCACGCGGGCACGGCGTCGAGGAAGCGCTGGATGACGGCGCCGTCGTGGAGGCTCGCGGCCTCCATGCCGTAGCCCAGGCGCTCGAGCCAGCGCGCGTTGAGCACCTGTTCGAACTGCAGGGCGAGGGGCACCGCGAGCATGGGCTTGCGGAGGTACACGGCCTCGCCCATGAGGGTGAAGCCGCCGCCCGCGATCACGGCGCGGCACGACGCGAGGTCGTCGATGAAGCCCTGCTCGCTGAAGGGGCGGTAGCGCAGCGCGCCGTCGACGAAGTCTTCGGTGAGGCCGCGGCGCATGCCGTAGATGCGGCACTCGCGGCCCGTGGCGCGCAGCGCGTCGAGCAGCGCGTCGTGCCCCTCGGCGGTCTGGTAGACGAGCAGGTGGTCGCCGCGGGTGCTCTTCGCCGCGAGGATCTCGGGGCGCAAGATGGGCGGGTGGAGGCTCGTGTGCTCCTTGCGAACGGGGGGATAGAAGAACGTGGTGATGAGGTAGTGCTTGCAGCCCGGGAGCTTGCTCTTGATGAAGCCCCGGGTGAGCTGAAACGACGCCTCGTGGCCCGCGATGACCTCCGGCGGGTGCGCGCAGCGGTTGATGACCTGCATGTTGTCGATCGAGATGATCGGCAGGCGGTGGGCGGCGCCGAAGAGGTACGTCCACGATTCGAAGTCGCTCACCACGACGTCGGGCTTGAAGTCGCGAATGAGCTCGAAATACGCCGCGATCTGCCCGGGCAGCTTCGCGAGCCCCTCGGAGACGTTGGACCACAGCGTGGCCCCGCGCCGCACGCGGTTCTCTTCGTAGATCATGTGCAGGCCGTGGATTCGGTGCACGTCCTTGAAGCGCTTCGACAGGAAGTCGACCGCGCGGCTCGACGCCATGATCTCGACCTCGTGCCCCTGCGCGAGCAGGTGCTCGAGCACGACGCGCGAGCGCATCGCATGGCCCATGCCCTCGCCCACCACCCCGTAGAGAATCTTCATGCTTCGCGGGAGTACACCCGCGAGACCGAGAGCGTCTAGAGGCCCATGTCGCCGAGGCGGTGCTGCGCCACCACGAGGCCCGCCACGACGGCCGTCTCGGCGCGGAGCACGCGGCCGCCGAGCCGCAGCGGGCGCGCCCCGGCGTCGACGAGGCGCTGACGCTCGACGTTGGCGAAGCCGCCTTCGGGGCCCACCACCAGCATGAGGGAGCGGCACGCGGTGAGCGGGTTGCCCGCCTCGTCGGCGCGGTCGTCGAGGAACACCCGGACGTCGGCGCTCTTCCACAGGGCGGTGGCCGTGAAGGCCTCGAGGTGCACGGTGGGCGCCATCTCGGGGACGCTGCCGCGGCGGCACTGGCGCGCGCCCTTGAGGGCCTGCGCGGGCCACGCGTGGGCCTTCTCGTGGGCGAGGCCGTCGGCCTGCACCGACTTGAGGGTGAACACCGGCTGGATGCGCGCCACGCCGAGCTCGGCGGCCTTCTGCGCGACCCAGAGCATGCGCTGGCGCTGGAGCACGGCGCACACGAGGGTG
>CANMAT010000305.1 GCA_947494865.1 Deltaproteobacteria bacterium | reverse complement strand
GGCGGCGCCCGCGTCGGCCCCCGCGTCGTCCCCCGCGTCGTCCCCCGCGTTGGCGGGTGGATTGCACAAGAGGTAGAAGCCCGCGAGGTCCGTCGAGGCCGTTGTGGTCGCGGTGCTCGTGCCGCTGTCGTCGGTGGTCGACGCCGTGGTGGTGGTCGCGCGCCACGAGACGGTGACCGCGCCTTCGCCGGGCACAGCCGTGACGTTGGTCGGCACGTCGGGGGGATTGAGGTCGTAGGGGATCGCGAGGGCGGTGCCCACCATGTTCTGCCCCGCGCTCGTGGTCACGATGAGCGAGAGGTAGTTGGTGGCCACGGTGCCGCGCAGCGTGCCCGGCGACGTGCAGTCGCCGTCGCCCACCGGGTCGATGAGGTAGCGCGCGGGGATCTGAAAGTTGGTGTCGGCGAAGCTCGAGCGCGAGCCGCCGATGGTCGACGTCTCGATCTGCCAGCACGTCGCGGCGATGGTTGACGTGCGCGAGGTGGCCGTCGCGCAGGTCATCGCGTCGGTGCCGATCCACATCTGCAGGTCGTTGAAGGTCGTGTCGCCGGTGTAGTTCACCTGAATGCGCACGGTGTTGTTGATGCAGTCGAGCTTGCCCAGCGGGCGCGCGGCGTCGACGGCCGTCTCGGCGCCCACGCGAACGGGCGTCATGAGCTGCGCCGACGCCTCGCTCGCTACGAGGCTCAGGCCCACGATCAGCGCGCCTTGAAACTTCATCGGCGCGATCAAGAGCAACCCTCGTACCCGCGCGCCATGCGCTTGAAATAAAGCATTGTGTGCGAACTCTCGCGGCGCCCGCGTGCCACTTTGTCACCGCGGCGCGGTCGCGCAGAACGTTGTGTCACCGCGCCACGCCGAACGCGCGCTCGGCCACCTGCACCGCGTTGAGCGCGGCGCCCTTGCGGAGGTTGTCGCCCACCACCCAGAGCGAGAGCGCGCAGGGGTCGCCCGGATCCTGGCGCACGCGGCCCACGTGCACCGGGTCGGCGCCCGAGACGTGGCGCGGCTGCGGGTGCTTCGCGGGGCCCACCGCGTCGTCGAGCACCACCCCTTCGGCCTTGCGCAGAATGCTGAGCGCCTCGTCGCGGGTGATGGGCCGCGAGAAGCGCGCCCACACCGACTCGGAGTGCGCGTTGCGCACGGGCACGCGCACGCACGTCGGCGACACGTGGAGCGTCGGGAGCTCGAGGATCTTGCGGCTCTCCTCGATCATCTTGAGCTCCTCTTCGGAGTACCCGCTGGCGTCGTGCTTCCAGTCGGAGAGCAGGTTGCCCGCGAGCACGCCGGGGAGCACCGACGCGGTGGGTTCGGTGCCCTCGTACAGGGCGCGGGTCTGCTGGTCGAACTCGTCGACGGCGCGCGCACCCTTGCCCGAGATGGCCTGGTACGTCGACACCACGATGTGCTCGAGGCCCGCCGCGTCGTGCAGGGGCTTGAGCGCCACGAGCATCTGGATCGTGGAGCAGTTGGGGTTCGCGATGATGCCCTTCGGCGGATCGGCGATGCGGTGCGGGTTGACCTCGGGCACCACGAGGGGCACGGCTTCGTCCATGCGCCAGGCGCTCGAGTTGTCGACCACGAGGCAGCCCTTCGCGGCCGCCACCGGGGCCCACTCGCGCGACACCGACGCGCCCGCGGAGAAGAGCGCGAGCTGGCTGCCTTCGAAGACCTCGGGCGAGGGCGCCTCGAGCGTCACCTCGCGGCCTGCGAAGCGCACCGCTCCGCCCGCCGAGCGCGCCGACGCGACCGCGCGCAGCGTGCCCACCGGAAACGCGCGCTGCTCGAGCACGCGGAGCATCTCTTGACCCACGGCGCCAGTGGCGCCCACGACGACGACGTTGACCGAACGGTTCATTGCGCCGCTGCCTATATCAGGGCTCACGGTCTCGTGGCCAGCGCGCCGCGCTGCGACGGCAGCCGCGCGAGGCCGTCGGGCGTCGCTGAATCTTCGGTTGCGTCCGCTGAAATGCTCGCCGAGAGCTTGCCAGTTTCGCCGCGGAGTAGCGCAATCACGGCGTTGACGGTCGAGGCGTGATGAAACCGGTCTGTGAACGTTGCGGCGCCGCGCTGAGCGCACCGGGGGCTCGCTGCGAGGCGTGCGACCCGCGGGCCCACGCCGAGCGCCTCGGGCGCATGCGCGTCACCGAGGCGGAGGAGGCGCGGCTCATGGCCGCCCACACGCGCGCGCGCTTCGCGGAGCTGAAGCACCGCAAGGAGGCCGCCGAGCGGCGCAACCGTCGGCGCGCGCTCGCGGTGGTGGGCCTCGCGCTGGTGGTGATCGCCATCACGGTGGCGGCGTTCTACGAGAAGCTCAAGCGCATGCACCAGGGCGAGGTCGACCCGTACTCGCTGCCCGACTGAGGGTCAGGTTACGGGCACGAGCTGGAGGAGCGCGCGCGTCCACAGGGCGAGGAGCTCGTCGCGGGGGAGGTCGCGGCGCTCGAGCCAGTCGATGCTGGTGGCCTCGACCAAGGCGAGCCAGCCGCGGAGCATGAGGCGCAGGAGCGCGGGCGGGTCGTCGAGGCCCATGGTGCGCAGCATGCGCGCGAGGAGCTGCCGGCGCGTCTCCTCGACGATGGCCGCGACGCCCGCGTCGGAGCCGATGCCGCCGCGCAGGAGCGTGACGTAGGCCGACGCGTGGCGCTCGGCGAAGTCGAGGTAGCGCGTGAGACCCGTCGCGAGGCGCTCGAGCGGGGCCATGGTGCCGGGCGTGTCGGTGGTCTCGAGGAGCTGCCGCGCGGCCTCGCGCACCACCTCGCCGTAGAAGTGACGCTTCGTCGGAAAGTAGTGATAGAGGAGGCCCTTCGAGACGCCGGCGGCGCGGGCCACCTCGTCGATCTGCACCTCGTCCCACGCGCGCTCGGAGAACATCTGCAGACCGAGGGCGAGGAGCTGCGCGCGCCGCGCGTCGCTGGCCATGCGCACCCGGCCTTCGGGCTCGGCGCGCTTCGTCGGTCGGGCCGCGGGCGCCGCTCGTCGTGTCATCGCGCGCACACTACCCGAAGTGCGCTGCGAGGGACTAGCCTCACGGCCCGATGCGACGAACGACGGCGGCGCTCCTCTCGCTGGCACTCGGCTGCGCGCGGGTACGCGCCGAGGGGGTGCGCGAGCGCCCCGTGACCTCGCTCGCGGCGGGCGTCGCGCGGGGCGTGTCGTACGCGCACGACTGGAGCGGCCGCGGGGCGCGCGGATATGGCACCGCGAGCGATCGCGCGCAGCTCGATCGCCTGCGCGCGGCGGGCGTCACCTGGGTGAGCGTGATGCCCTTCGGGTACCTCGCGTCGCGCGATGACACCCGCGTGCGCGCGAGCTACGAGCGCGAGGGCTCGGAGCGCGACGACGCCCTCGTGGCCACGGTGCGGGCCGCCCACGCGCGGGGCCTGCGCGTGCTGCTCAAGCCGCACCTGTGGGTGCGCGGGTCGTGGCCGGGGGCCGTCGATCCGGCGCGCGAGGCCGACGCGCGGGCCCTCATCGACGCGTGGGCTTCGCTCACCGCGCACTACGCCGACCTCGCGGCGCGCGAGCACGTCGAGGCCCTCACCGTCGGCGTCGAGATGGACGCCCTCGCGCGCCGCGCGCCCGACCGGTGGCGCGCGATGATCGCCGACGTGCGCGGGCGCTACCGCGGCACCGTCACCTATGCGGCCAACTGGTCTGACGTGTCGACGGTGCCCTTCTGGGACGCCCTCGACGTGGTGGGCGTGAACCACTACGCGCCCCTCGCCGAGGCGCCCGGCGCCGCCGACGAGGCCCGCGTCGAGGCGAGGGCGCGCGCCGCGCTGGCGGGCTACGCGGCCGTGGGCAGGCGCGCGGGGCGCCCCGTGTGGCTCACCGAGGTGGGCTTTCGCCACGACGCGCGGGCCCTCGTCGAGCCGTGGGCGTGGGTGCAGCAGACGCGCGCCCCCTCGATGGACCTGCAGTCTGTCGGGTACGCCGCCACGCTGCGCGCCGTCGCCGCGGAGCCCGCCGTCACGGGCGTCTTCGCGTGGAAGTGGTTCACCTCCGGCGGCGACGAGGAGGAGGGCGCGGCGGGCTTCGTGTTCACCGGGCGACCCGCCGAGGCCGTGCTCCGCCGGGCCTACGCGGCGCCGTAGCAGTTCGCGCCGGAGCCCCCGTTGACAGCGCCGTGAAAGGTCCCTAACACTCGCTATTGAACTGGAGTCAACAACGATGGATGGCAACGCACCCACGATCTCCGAGCGGCACCCGATCACCCCTCGTTCGCCTGCGTTCGAGTACGCAGAGCTCCCGCGGTACTGGTTTGCGCACAACCCCGTGGCCACGCAGATGGCCAACGGGGTGAACCTGCTCTTCCCCGCGGGCGAGCGCTTCTTCATTCGCAGCGTGAAGCACTTCGTCGATCGCATCGAAGACCCCGCGCTGCGCGAGCAGGTGCAGGGCTTCTACGCGCAAGAGGCGAGGCACGGCTCGGCGCACCAGAAGCAGTTTGAGGTGCTGCGTACGCAGGGCTACGACCTCGACGCGTTCTTGAAGGTGTACGACCGCATCGCGTGGGGCGTGCTCGAGCCCGCGTTTACGCCCGCCATGCGCCTCTCGGTCACCACCGCGCTCGAGCACTACACGGCCATCATGGCCGAGGGGGCGCTCGCGCACGGCTCCCTCGACCTCGCGCACCCCAAGATGCAGGCGCTGCTCAAGTGGCACGCGTGCGAAGAGATCGAGCACAAGGCCGTGGCCTTCGATGTGCTCAAGGCCGTGGCGCCCTCGTACGGGCTTCGCATCGCGGGCATCGCGCTCGCCACCGCGGGCCTCGCCGCGTTCTGGGTGGCCTCCACCGTGTACCTCTTGCAACAAGACAAGAAGGCCGGTCGCCCGCTCACGCTCGGGCAGGTGCAGGCGTTTCGCAAGCACGACGACCGCTCCCTCGTGCGCGACGTGTTCGTGCGCGGCATTCGCGAGTACCTGCGCAGGGACTTTCACCCCTCGCACAACAACAACTACACGCTCGCGACGGAGTACCTCGCGAGCGTCGGAATGACGTAGCCGCGCGGGGTGCGAATGGGGGGCGCACGAGGCTCCCCACGGGCGTGGGATTGTCGTAGGTTCCCGGCGCCATGAGCTCCCTCGCCGCCACCCTCGCCGCGCTCACCGAGCGATTTACCGAACTCCACACCCGCAAAGAAGACCTCTTCTGGTCTTCGAAGATGGGCCTCAGCGACGACCCCGCGGCCACGCAGCGCGCCCTCGCCGACGCCGAGATCGCGATGAATCGCTTTCTCCAAGACCCGTCGCGCCTCGGCGACCTGCGCGCGTTCGAGCGCGCGGGCGAAGGCACTTCGCAGGAGCGCACGGTGCTCGGCGGGTGGATCGCCCTCTTCGCGGCCAACACCATCGAGCGCCCCGAGGCGCGCGCGCTCTCCGAGCAGATCGTGGAGCGCGAGGGCGAGCTGCAGCAGGCGCGCGCGAAGATGAAGCTCGGCTTCGTCGACCCCGCCACGGGCGTGTGGGAAGAGGCGTCGAGCAACAAGCTCGCGTTGCTGCTCCGCAACGACGCCGACCCGGCGCGCCGCAAGGCGGCCTTCGAGGCGCTCGCGTCGATCGAAGACCACGTGATGGCCCACGGCTTTCTCGACGTGGTGAAGATGCGCAACGCCCTCGGCCGCATGCTCGGCTACGAGGACTACTACGCGTGGCGCGTCGCCGT
>CANMAT010000304.1 GCA_947494865.1 Deltaproteobacteria bacterium | reverse complement strand
GCTCCGTCGGGGGAGGCCGCGCCGTCGATCGGGCGCGGCGCATCGACGGCGCCCGCCTCGGCGGGGTCGTAGATCACGGCCTGATCGGCCTCGACGCACGCGACCAGCGGTGCGATGCAAAGTGCCAAGAGAGCGCGCGTGCGAGGGGACATCGCCGCGATGCAACACGCACGTTGGGGCACCCGTCAACCAAAGGCGATCGTGTACAGCGATCGACGCATGTTGGTTCGTATAGGTAGAAACCCTGTGACACGGGAATTCTCCCGCGGGCGGCTCTAGCTCGACCATTGGGGGGTCGATACAGAGAGCGTGGAGACGCTCCGATTTGACACAGCCCCGACGCCTCGGCCCCTTGCAGCGCTGCGGCGGGCGATGCGTCTCCCGACGACCGTCGCGGGGTTTACGTGGGCCGTGGTGGCGCTGTGGGTGCCGTCGGTGATCGTGGTGTGCGCGTACCTGCTCGGCGGGCACCTTCTCACGCTGCCGAAGCCCGCGCAGGCCGACCCCCGCCTCGCGCGCGCGCTCGCCGCGCTGCGCGCCGGGGAGGGCCGCCCGCGGTGGATCGCGCTGCACGTTCTCTACGAGGGCTGCCGCTGCTCGCGCCGCGTGTTCGACCACCTCGTGGCCCGCGGCGCATCACCCGCGATGGCCGAGCGCGTGCTGCTCGTGGGCGGCAGCGAGGCCGTCGCCGCGCTCCCCCTCTTCGGCTGCGCGGTGAGCGCGCGCCTCCAACGCGACACCGACCCCCTCGGCCTCCGACGCTGACCCCGATGCCTCCGCGCCTGCGACACCGTGACGGAGTTTCTCCCATGTTCAAGCGACTGCTCCAGTACCTCGTGCTCCCCTCACAGGTCACGCGCTTCGAGCGCGACTACCTCGCGCGCATGAACCGCATCGCGCTGCTGTTCCTCTTCGCGCAGGTTCCGCCCCTGGTCGCCGTCGCGGCGCTCTCGGGCACCGGCGCGCTGAAGGCCGCGGGGCTCGCGCTGCTCACCCTGGTGGGCCCCGTCGCGGCCTACCTCGGGTTCCGCAACCCGCGCAGCGTCACCCGCGTGTTCGCCGTCGCGGGCATGTGCCTCGGCGGGCTCCTGGTGCACTTCGGCCAGGGTCCCATGCAGATCGAGATGCACTTCTACTTCTTCGTGCTCCTCGCGCTGCTGGCGGTCTTCGCCGACCCGATGGTGATCTTGATCGGCGCGGCCACGGTGGCGCTGCACCACGTCACGCTCTTCGCGCTGCTCCCGCGGAGCGTGTTCAACTACGACGCCTCGCTCTGGGCCGTGGCCGTGCACGCGCTCTTCCTGGTGCTCGAGTCGGTGGGCGCGTGCTTCGTGGCGCGGAGCTTCTTCGACTCGATGATCGGCCTCGAGCGCAACGTCGGCGACCGCACGCAGCAGCTCGCCCAGCGCAGCGACGAGCTGCGCCTCATGCTCGACACCATCGAGCAGGGGGTGCTCACCTTCGACCGCGCGGGTCGCGTGGCCCCCGAGCGCTCCGCCGTGCTCGCCACCTGGCTCGGCCCCTGCGCCCCCGGCGCCTCGGTGTGGGCGTACCTCGCCCGCGGCGACGCCCGCCTCGCGGCGCGCTTCGAGTTCGGCTGGCAGGCCGTGCTCGACGACGTGCTCCCCGTCGAGCTCGCCCTCGACCAGATGCCCCAGCGCATGGTGGTCGACGGCCGCGTGCTCGAGCTCGCCTACCGCCCCATCGGCGCGTCGGGCGCCGTCGACGGCGCGCTGCTCCTCGTGTCGGACATCACCAGCCGCGTCGAGCGCGAGCGCTACGAAGAAGAGAACGCCGAGATCATCTCGGTGTGCGAGCGCATCTTGTTCGACCGCGCGGGCTTCGTAGAGTTTCTCTCCGACGCCGACGCCCTCGTGCGCACCGTCGCGGCCCCCGCGAGCACCAGCGACGAGCGCCGCCGCGCGCTGCACACCCTCAAGGGCAACTGCGGCCTCTCGGGGCTCCCGGTGATGGCCCGCAACTGCCACGCCCTCGAAGACGCCATCGCCGAGGCCGACGAGCTGTGCCCCGCCCAGGTGGAGAACCTCGTCACGCGGTGGCGCTCCCTCCACGAGAAGATCATCCGGCTCTTCGGCGAGGAGCGCCGCGGGCGCATCGAGCTCAGCGAGCTCGAGCACGCGCGCCTCACGCGCGCCGTCGTCGACGGGGCGCCGCGCGCCGAGATCGTCCGCGCCCTCGAGGGCCTCAAGCTCGAGCCCGTCGACGCCCGCCTCGCGCGCCTCGCCGACAAGGCCCGCGTGCTCGCCGACCGCCTCGGCAAGGGCGGCGTCACCGTGCGCGTCGAGTCGAACAGCGTGCGCCTCGCGCGCGCCGACTGGGCGCCCCTGTGGTCGGCCCTCGTGCACACGATCAGCAACGCCCTCGACCACGGCATCGAGGCGCCCGACGAGCGCGTCGCCGCGGGCAAGGCCCCGACGGGCGCCCTCGACCTCAGCACCGCGATCGAAGCGGGCGACTTCGTGTTCGAACTCCGCGACGACGGCCGCGGCGTAGACTGGGAGCGCGTGCGCGCGCGGGCCCTCACACGCGGCCTCCCCGCGGCCTCCCACGAAGACCTCGTCGAGGCGCTCTTCTCCAACGGCCTCTCGACCCGCGACGAGGCGAGCCAGTACTCGGGCCGCGGCATCGGCATGGGCGCCCTGCGCGCCGTCTGCGAAGACTTCGGCGGCGCCCTGCGCGTGGAGAGCGAGCGCGGCCGCAGCACCCGCATCGAGGTGCGCATCCCCTACGCCCCCGCCGCCGCGAGCTGCCGGCCCACCTTCGTGAGCGCGTCGGTCGCCCCCCGCAACGACGTCTCGCTCCTCAGCGCGATCGCCTGAGGCCCCTTCGCGCCCCCGCTGGATCGCAGCGCGGGAGTGTCCGGCCTTCGGTCACTCGCACCGGGCCGACAGATTGCCAGAACAAAGACCGCAAGCTCGACTGTAGTGTGACCGATAGAGGTTGGTGATGGCTCCTCGGATCATTCTCATCGACTCGTCGATCGCGACCCGCCAGGTGTTGGCCCGCCGCCTCCGCGCGCAGGGCTACGAGGTCGACGAGGCCGACGACCCCGCCCTGGGCGCCGACATGGCGCTCTGCGAACCCCCGGCGGCGCTCATCGCCGACCTGTGGATGTCGGGCATCTCGGGCGTGCAGCTCTGCCGCCTGTTGCGCTCGGAGCCCGCGACGGCCGACGTGGCGATCGTTCTGTGCGGCGACACCGACGAGCCGCGCAACCGCTTCTGGGCCGACCGCGCGGGCGCCAACGCTTACATCCCCAAGCGCCGCACGGGCGAGCTGGTGCGGGCCCTCTCGCGCGCCGTGGCCGACGCGCAGAGCGCCGGCGACGGGGGCTTCTTTCTGCAGCTCAGCGGCGGCACGGGCGACATCCGCGACCGCATCGCGCGCCAGCTCGACGCGGCCCTCTTCGACTCGGTGATCGCCTCGGAGGTGCGCGCCCTCGCCACCTGCGACGCCTTCGATCAGCTCTTCGACCTGCTGGTGCAGTTTCTCACACAGGTGACGCGCTACCGGTGGATCGCGGTGAGCACCCGCGGGCCCGAGCGCCGGGCGCTGCACCACCACCCGCGCGCCGCGGAGAGCATCGAGGGAGAGGTGAACGCCGCGATCGGCGAGGCCCCCAAGGCGACCCTCCTGCGCATCGAAGACGAGGACGCCGCGGACCTCGCCGTGAGCGCCGCGCCCATTACGCGAGAGATCACCTTCGGCGGCAAGGCCATCGGGAAGATCGCGCTGAGCCCCTGCGCGCAGGCCGACGTCGACGCGGCCGCGTCGCTGCTCACCCTGGTGGCGCGCGAGCTCGGGGGGTCCATTCGCATGGCGTCGCTCGTCGAGGAGTCGCAGCGCCTCGCGTCGACGGACGCCCTCACGGGGCTCATGAACCGCCGGTCGTTCTCGGACACGATGGCGCGCGAGATCGCGCGATCGAAGCGCTACGGGCACCCGGTGTCGATCGCCCTGCTCGACGTAGACCGCTTCAAGACCATCAACGACGAGCGGGGCCACGCGGGCGGCGACCTGGTGCTCGCGGGCCTCGGCGCCCTCCTCGGCGACGGGTCTCAGCGGCTGAGCGACCTCGCGGCGCGCTGGGGCGGCGAGGAGTTCGTGGTGACGTACCTCAGCGCCGACCGGGAGGGCGCCCTCGTGGCGGCCGAGCGGCTGCGCGCGCGCATCGAGGCGATGGAGGTGCGCGACGAGCGCGGGGCGCGCATCCCGGTGACGGCGTCGATCGGGGTGGCCACGCTGCGGCCCGACGACACGCTCGGGAGCCTGGTGGGGCGGGCCGACCAGGCGATGTACGAGGCCAAGGCCGCGGGGCGCAACCGCGTGGCGGCGGGGTAGCGAGAGACAGACGCAGCGCAGACCCAATGACCCCTTCAAGGGAGTTGAGAGACCCAATGCGACACGAAGACTGGAATCAGCTGAACGCGATCGTGATCGAGTCGGTGACGTCGCTCCTCGCGTCGTCGGGCGTAGAGACGGTGTACGCAGGGTGCGCCGAGGACCGCGTGCGGGGCTGGGCCGACACGATCTCGATCATCGGCTTCGGGGGCGACAAGCTCCGCGGCTCGCTGGTGCTCAGCGCGCCCGACGGCCTCCTCGTGCGAACGCACCCGGCCCGAGGCACGAGCGAAGAGGACCTGGCCGACTGGCTCTCCGAACTCGCGAACCTGTTGCTCGGGCAGATCAAGGCCCGCCTCTCGGGGCTTGGCGTGTCGTTCGTGATGAGCACCCCCATCACGCTGTCGGCCACGACGCTGCGCTTTCGCCGCTTCAAGGGCCTGCCCGTGATGCACGCGTTCGACAGCGACGAGGGCACCGTGGTGGTGATGTTCGAAGCCATCGGCGACGACAGCGCGCAGCTCGCGGCCCCCGCCGAAGAGCCCGTGTCGCTCGACGCCGGCGAGGTGATTCTGTTCTGAGCGCGCCGTCGACCGCGGCACTGACACGCGATACTGTGGAGGGTAAACGATGACGAGCAAGAAGATCGTGGTGGTAGACGACTCGCGAACGGCGCGACAGCAGGTCATCATGGCGCTGGCCGACGCGGGCTACGACGTGATCGAGGGGGTCGACGGGCGCGACGGGCTCTCGAAGATCGTGAGCAACCCCGACGCGGCGCTGATCATCTGCGACGTGAACATGCCGATCATGAACGGGCTCGAGATGCTCAACGCGCTCAAGGCCGATCACCCGGCGATTCAGGTTCCGATCATCATGGTGACGACGGAGGCGCAGCTCGAGCTGGTGCAGCAGGCGAAGGCCGCGGGCGCGCGCGGGTGGATCGTGAAGCCCTTCAAGCCCCACATGCTCGTGGCGGCGGTGCGCAAGCTCGTCGGCGACACCTGAGCGGCGCTCAGCGCCGCGTGAGCTCGACGGTGCCGGGCTCGCGCGCGCCCGTCGCGCTCACGTCGCGGTAGCGCAGGCGCGCCCCCTCCACGCAGTAGTCCCACCGGCGCATGAGGCTCGCCGACACGATCTGGTTGCCCACGCTCGCGTAGCCGTCGCCGTCGCGCAGGGCGCCGCCCTGGCGCGCCGCGCAGCGGCAGTTGCCCCCGCCCTCGGTGACGCACGCGGAGTCGGGGATGGCCCCCCGAATGGCGCTCTGGACGCCGTCGCAGCCGCCCACGAAGCTGGCGCACAGGGAGGG
>CANMAT010000303.1 GCA_947494865.1 Deltaproteobacteria bacterium | reverse complement strand
GTGGTGGCAGCGCCTCACGCGCAACTACGTGCTCGCGGTGCTCTCGCTCGCGGCGCTGTGCTTCCTCTACTGGGCCGGCGCGCGCCACGACCTCGCCAAGGCGCTGCAGGCCACCACCGCGCTCCTCGTCGTGACGTGCCCCTGCGCCTTCGGCATCGCGACGCCCACGGCGTACGAGCTCGCGCAGTCGGGCCTGCGCCGCGCGGGCATGTTCATCCGTTCGGCGAGCCTCCTCGACCGCCTCCCCGAGGTGCGCCGCGTGGTGTTCGACAAGACCGGCACGCTCACCGAGGGCGTGCTCGAGCTCGTCGACCCCGAGCGCCTCGCGACGCTCTCCGAGCGCGACCGCGCGGCCCTCTACAACATCGTCGTGCGCAGCACGCACCCCAAGAGCGTGGCCGTGCGCAGGGCCTTCGAGGCGTCGACGCTCGAGCGCCTCTTCGTCGCCGATCGCGCGGTCAGCGAGACGCCCGGCGCGGGCCTCGAGCTCGTCGCCGACGGCTGCACCTGGCGCCTCGGCCGCGCCGACTGGGCCGCCCCCGACGCGGGCGTCGCGCGCGCCGACCTCGTGTTCGCGCGCGACGGCGCCGTCGTCACCGCGCTCTCGACCGCCGAGGTGCTGCGCCCCGACGCGCGCGCCGAGATCGGCCGCCTGCGCGCATCGGGCCTCGACGTGTGGATGCTCAGCGGCGACGAGGCCTCGCGCGTGCGCGCCATGGCCGCCGCCCTCGGCATCGACGACGACCACGCCGTCGGCGGCGCGTCGCCCGACGACAAGGCAGCCTGGATCGTCGCCCACGACCAGCGCAACACGTGGATGATCGGCGACGGCATCAACGACGGCCCCGCCGTGGAGAAGGCCTTCTGCTCGGCCACGCCCGCGGCCGATCGGCCCTTCATGCCCGCGCGCACCGACGCGTGGTTCGTGAGCCCGGGGCTCCGTCCGGTGCGCCTCGCGCTGCGCGTCTCGCGGGCCCTCGCGGCCGTCAACCGACGCAACCTCGCCGTCGCCACGCTCTACAACATGGGCACCGTGACGCTCAGCTTCGCGGGGCTCATGTCGCCCATTCTGTGCGCGGTGATCATGCCGCTCACCTCCCTCTCGATCATCCTCGCGACGATCGCGTCTCTCTCGCCCCAGAGGTCCCTGTGGAGATCGTGATCATGCTCAGCCTCTTCGGGCTGCTGCTCGCGTCGGGCGCCCTGCTGCTGTTCACCAGCAGCCTGCGCGACCGCACGTGGCAGCACGCCGACCGCCTCTGCCTCTTTCCCATTCAAGAAGACGCGCCCCGGTTGCCTGCGGTGGAGCAGCGCCCCGAGGACGCAGGTAGGACGTCATGAGTACCGAGAACGAGAAGGCCCCCTATCGGGAGGCCGAGGCGTCGCGGATTCGCATCACGTACGACGACGGGCTCGCACGCATGTTCGTGTGGGCGTCGATCGTGTTCGGTGTGGTCGGCATGCTGGTCGGGTTGATCATCGCGCTGCAGCTCGCCGACCACCGCGCCAACGTGGCGCCGCTGCTCACCTTCGGGCGACTCCGACCGCTGCACACCAACGCGGTGATCTTCGCGTTCGTGGGCAACATGCTCTTCGCGGGCATCTACTACTCCACGCAGCGCCTCTTGAAGACGCGCATGGCGTCGGACCTCCTCGGTCGCATTCACTTCTGGGGCTGGCAGGCCATCATCGCGTCGGCCGCGATCTCGCTCCCGCTCGGGTACACCCAGGGCAAGGAGTACGCGGAGCTCGAGTGGCCCATCGACATCGCGGTCACCCTCATCTGGGTGGTCTTCGCGGTCAACATGTTCTGGACCATCGCGAAGCGCCGCGAGAAGCACCTCTACGTAGCAATCTGGTTCTACATCGCGACGATCGTCACGGTGGCGATGCTCTACATCGTCAACAACCTGTCGATCCCGTGGGGCCCCTTCAAGAGCTACTCGCTCTTCGGCGGCGTGCAAGACGCGCTCACGCAGTGGTGGTACGGCCACAACGCGGTCGCGTTCTTCCTCACCACCCCCATCCTCGGCATCATGTACTACTTCTTGCCGAAGGCCGCGGGGAGGCCCGTCTACTCGTATCGCCTCTCGGTGATTCACTTCTGGGCCCTGGTGTTCGTGTACATCTGGGCGGGGCCCCACCACCTGCTCTACACCGCGCTCCCCGAGTGGGCGCAGACGCTCGGCATGATCTTCTCGGTCATGCTCTGGGCCCCGAGCTGGGGCGGCATGCTCAACGGCCTGCTCACGCTCCGCGGCGCCTGGGACAAGGTGCGCACCGACCCCGTGCTCAAGTTCTTCGTGGCCGGCGTGACCTTCTACGGCATGGCCACTTTTGAAGGCCCGCTCCTCTCGATCAAGTCGGTCAACGGCCTCGCCCACTACACCGACTGGATCGTCGGCCACGTGCACGAGGGCGCCCTCGGGTGGAACGGCTTCATGGCCGCCGGCATGTTCTATTGGATGGTGCCGCGGCTCTATGGCACGAAGCTCCACTCGAAGAGCGCGGCCGACACGCACTTCTGGATCGCCACGGTGGGCATTCTTCTCTACGTGATCTCCATGTGGGTGGGCGGCATCACCCAGGGCCTCATGTGGCGCGCCGTCACCGACCAGGGGACGCTCCAATACCCGACCTTCGTCGAGACCCTCATCGCCCTGCGCCCCATGTACTGGACGCGCCTCGTGGGCGGCACGCTCTACCTCGTCGGCTTCCTGATGATGGTGTGGAACCTCGTCGTGACCGCGCGCTCGGGCAAGGCCGTCGACGGCGAGGCCGAGGTGGTCGAGCTCCCCGCCGACCCCAACGAGGTCTCGTGGACGAAGGTGGCCTTCGGTCCCCCGGTGATCCTCACCGCGGTGGTCACCGCGCTCGTGCTCTCGCTCGCGGTGCTCAGCGAGATCGCCAGCATCACCATGGCGGGCATCGCGCTCTTCGTGGCCGTCTTCGGCGTGATCGCGCTGCAGCTCTCGAAGACGAACGGCAAGCCCACGTGGCACCGCCTCGTCGAGGGCCGCGACGCCGTCTTCGTGGTGCTCACCGCGCTCGCGGTCTTCGTCGGCGGCATCGCCGAGCTCATCCCCTCGCTGGTGATCAACCGCGCCGAGATTCGCACCGTGCGCACGAAGCCGTACACGCCCCTCGAGCTCGAGGGCCGCGACATCTACATTCGCGAGGGCTGCTACAACTGCCACTCGCAGATGATCCGCCCCATGCGGGCCGAGACCATTCGCTACGGCGAGCCCTCGCGCATGGAAGAGTCGATCTTCGATCACCCCTTCCAGTGGGGCTCCAAGCGCACCGGGCCCGACCTGGCGCGCGAGGGCGGCAAGTACCCGAACCTCTGGCACTACCGTCACATGATGGACCCGCGCTCGATCTCGCCGGGCTCCAACATGCCCGCGTACCCGCACCTCTTCACGGCGCGCCGCGACACCGCCAACGTGTCGAATCGCGTCGACGCGATGCGCGCCGCGGGCGTCCCCTACCGGCCCTTCGAGATCACCGGCGCCAACGCCATCGCCTCGTCGCAGGCGCAGGCCATCGCGCAAGATCTCACGACCAACGGCGCGCGCGTCGAGCCCGACGCCGAGATCGTCGCCCTCGTGGCCTACCTCCAGCGCCTCGGGCGCCCCCTGGGCAACCCCGACACCCGCGAGGTCGTCGAAGCCGCCACCCGCGCCGCGCAGGAAGGGCGCTGAGGCACCGCCATGTACCGCGAATTCTTCTCGCAGAGCCCCGTGCTGGCGCTCCCCATCCTGTCGCTGATCATCTTCATCGCGGTGTTCGCCGGCATCGTGGTGCGCACCATGCGCCGCCGCCCCTCGACCTTCGAAGGCGTCGCCGCGCTCCCCCTCGAGGACGGAAAGGAAGGCTCACTGTGAGCACCGAAGTGCAGCCGAGCAGCGGCGCCGCCACGGGCGTCGGGCATCGCCCCGGCGCGAGGTCGGGCTACGAAGACAAGGTCGTGCACCGCTACGACGACATCGAGGAGTTCGACAACCACCTCCCCAACTGGTGGCTCTTCACCCTCTACGGCGCCGTAGTCTTCGCGATCGGGTACTGGTTTCACTACGAGGTGTTTCACAGCGGGCCGTCGACGCAGCAGGCGTACGAGCAGTCCGTCGCCGCCGACCGCCGAGCCGCCGCCGATCGGGCGCGCCGCGCGGGCGCCATGACCGACGACGCCCTCAACACCCTGTCGCACGACCCGGCCACCGTGGCCGCGGGCCAGCAGATCTTTCAAACGAACTGCGTGGCCTGCCACACGGCCAACGGCGGCGGCAACATCGGCCCCAACCTCACCGACAACGCGTGGATCCACGGCGGCCGCGCCACGCAGATCTACCGCGTCGTGCTCGAGGGCGTGCCCGCCAAGGGCATGGTCGCCTGGGGCCCGCAGCTCGGCGACGAGCGCGTGCAGAGCGTCGTGGCCTACGTGCTCACCCTGCGCAACACCAACGTCCCCGGCGGCAAGGCTCCGCAGGGCGACGTGATGGCAGAGTAGCGCCCCGCGGGGAGAACCTCGCGACGCCGTCGCTGGCTCCTACCCCATAGCCTCTGGAGCCAATCATCCATGGCAAGACACCTCCCCATCGTCGAAATGCGCAGTTCGATTCGCGACGACGGCTCGCGCGCCACCGTGCATCCCGCCGACGTCACGGGTCGCTTCGACAAGGCCCGCATCGCCCTCTTCGCGGTGCTGCTCACCGTCTACGTGTCGACCCCGTGGGTGACCATCGGCGGGCACCCGGCCGTGCTCCTCGACCTCGTGCGGCGGCATTTCTATCTCTTCGGCGCGGTGTTCAACGCCCAAGACGTGTGGATGGTGTTCTTCATCCTCTCGGGGGTGGGCTTCTCGCTCGTGGCGCTCACCACCGTTGCCGGGCGCGTGTGGTGCGGCTACGCGTGCCCGCAGACGGTGTTCCTCGAGTCGGTGTTTCGCCCCATTCAGCGACTCATCGAGGGCTCGCGCGACAAGCGCATGCGCCGCGAGCAGGCGGGGTGGAACCTCGACCGCGCCTGGCGCCGCGCGCTGCTCTGGTCGATCTACCTCGGCCTCGCGGCGGTAATCGCGCACGTCTTCGTCGGGTACTTCACCCCCATCCGCGGGCTCTGGGAGATGATCAAGGCCGGGCCCTCGGCGAGCCCCGAGGCCTTCGCGTGGACGGTCGCCATGACCGGGGTGATGTTCTTCAACTTCGCCTGGTTCCGCGAGCAGACGTGCCTCGCCATCTGCCCCTACGGCCGCCTCCAGTCGGTGCTCACCGACCCCGACACCATCGTGATCGGCTACGACGAGAAGCGCGGCGAGCCCCGCGCGCGCGGCCAGAAGAAGGCCGACGGCGCGGGCGACTGCGTCGACTGCAACCGCTGCGTCGTCGTGTGCCCCACGGGCATCGACATTCGCAACGGCCTCCAGCTCGACTGCATCGGCTGCGCGCGCTGCATCGACGCCTGCGACGAGGTGATGGACAAGCTGCACCGCCCCCGCGGGCTCGTGCGCTACGACTCGCTCGCCGGACTGCACCACGAGCCCAGGCGCTTCCTGCGCCCGCGCCTCGGCCTCTACGCCGTGCTCGGCCTCATGGGCCTCCTCGCGAGCACCCTCGCGTTTCGTCGCCACACGCCCTTCGAAGCCAACCTCCTGCGCCTCACGGGCGCGCCGTACTCCGTCGAAG
>CANMAT010000302.1 GCA_947494865.1 Deltaproteobacteria bacterium | reverse complement strand
GGAGACGAGGGCGCGCGGGCGCTTCACTGAACTGGTGCGGTCGGGCGCGCGGAGGGGGCAGTGAAGCAGCGCCTCGCCTCGGCGCTCGCGGTCGCAGCGCTCTCGTACGCGGCCGCGGCGAGCGGGTACAGCCGCACGGGCGGCGCGTGGCGCACCCTGCCGGTCAGCTGGTTCTGGAACCCCGCGACGGTGCCCGCGAGCGTCGGCGGCGGACGAGCGCGGCGAGACCTGCGAGCGTCGCCCACCAGCGAGCAGGCGCAGACCCGCGAGCGTCCGCCGTGCGGCAGCCGCAACCGCCGTCGTCGATCCCGGCAGGCGTGCTGGCGTCGGCGGGCGCGGGCCCCGCGTCGACGTCGTCGCCGCCCGCTTCGACCGGCGCCCCGAGGTCGGTCGCCCCGCCGGTATCGCGCGCGCTCACGACATCGGCTGGAGGCGGCGGCACGTCGAGCACCCGCGGAACATCGACCAGCACGCCCCCCCCCGCGTCGGGCATCGCCGCGCAGGCGTTGCTGCCCGGAACGCACACGCTCAGCGTCGCGCTCGCCGTGAGGCAGCGGTAGCCGCGCGGGCAGTTGCAGTCGTCTTCGCAGCGCTGCGAGCAGAACGGCGCCGCGCCCGAGACGCCCACGCAGGGGCCGCCCGACGAGCAGTCCGAGCCCGTGCGACACGCGCCGCCGAACCCCGTGGTGCCGCCGCCGCCGGGGCACACCGAGGGCTCGATCGCCCAGGCGCCCGCGCAGGTCTCCCGCGCCGGACCCGACGCCATCGTCGCGTACATGCAGCGCCCCGCGGCCCCGCACCAGCCGCAGTTGTTCGCCGCCGCGCACGTCGAGCACGAGCCGTAGCCCATGCAGGGGTCGGCAACCGTGGTGGCATCACGCGGCGCGACGCCCGAATCAACCTGCGGGGTCGAGCAGTTCATCGGGAACGGCGCCCATCCGCTCGGGCACGTTCCGACGGTGGGGCCGCTGACCTCTCCGGTCATGCAGCGACGGGTCGAGGTGCACCACCCGCAGGTCGCCTGCGGCGTGCACTCGCCGCACGACGTGATCGCGTTGCACGGATCGCTCGGGGGGCCCGCGTCGACGGGAGGCACCCCCGAGTCGATGGGGCCTACGCCCGCGTCGGGGCCTGGCCCGCTGCCCGGATAGAGCGCGCAGACACCCGCGATGTCGTCGGTCGACATCACCCGGCTGGGACGACCGGGGTAGGAAGGAAACATGATCGACTCGCGCGGCACCGTGGTGTGGCCGAGCCCGAGGAAGTGCCCCTCTTCGTGCACGGCGATCGACTGCGTGTCGACGGTGCCGCGGCGCCCGTCGAGCGACCATGCGAAGCCCACGGCGTTGTAGATGATGTCGGCGTCGATGTTGGCGCCGCCGGAGCTGACCGGCAGCGTCACGCCGATCACGGAGTTCACCGCGCCAAGCTCGGCGGGCCAGGCGCCGGAGATCCACGCGAAGGTGTTCACCCGGTCGCGGGTCGAGCCGCGCACGACCGTCGTGGTGCCCGCGTTCACCGCGCGAAAGCGCGTGCAAGAGGCCGACGACCACGTCGTGAAGCCCGTCTCGAAGGCCAGGCGGCCGTTGTCCATTCCGCCGAGGCTCGCGGGCACCGTCGCGGGGTTCCAGAACCAGCTGACCGGCAGGGTGCGCCACACGCCGCCCGTGCGGCTGTACCCGCTCGCCGCGGCCGCGTACGAGAGCGCTGCGACCGCGAGCGCCGAGGCGAGGCGCTGCTTCACTGCCCCCTCCGCGCGACCGACCGCACCAGTTCAGTGAAGCGCCTGAGCGCCTGGTCGGGCTCTTCCGGCGCCTCGGACGCCACCAGCGCGCCGCGCTCGTTGGGCGCGGCGAACTCCACGTCGTGCAGGTCGCGGTGCACCATCGGCCCCTGCGGCGTCGCGACGACCTCGTAGACCGACTGCGCCATCGCCGTGAGGTAGACCACGCCCGCGCCGCGTCGGAGAAAGAGCACCGCCTCCTCGCCCGCGCGCAGGTGCCCATCCCCCGGAACCGTCAGCGTCATGCCCTCGAGCGTTCCGCCGAACTGCCGGAGAGTAAGCTGCGTCGGCCCGTCTCCCTTCAAGTACTCGCGCACCTCGAGGCGCGTCAGGGTGAGGATGCGGGTCTCGTCCTAGTTCCACCGGGTGGCGGCGGGGCCCACCACGACGCGCACGACCAGATCAGACTGCGCGATGTGCTGCTGCTGCGCGAGCTTCACCATCACCGTCGCGTGCACCGCGGCCGGCGCAGCCGCGAGCCCGACCGCCAACACGAGCGCAGAGATCAGATTCCGGCGTGAGTCCATGAGACACGAGCTCCTTTGCGTGTTTCGCGTGCGGGTGTTTCGACGTGACGAGAGCGCCTCGCGAGGCGCCCACTATAACCGTACGTCCGGGCCAATGGGTGGACCAACGGAGCACCGTCGTCGACACGGATACGCTCGAGGTTACAGAGAACCCATGACCCGTAGGTCAACCCGCTCCCGCGAGCGTTGGCAGGGGCCCCCGGGACGCCGCCCTGGCCGCGCTCGCCCGCGGCCCGTGGTAGCTGCCGAGACAGCCATGGGGCTCCTCTACGCAAGCTGTCGGAGCGTGCTGAACTCGGGGCGGGCAAGGCGCCTTGAAGGGGCAGCGTCGACGATCGCCGCGACGTACAAACACCGCCCCAGATACGCGCTCAGGTTCTCGCGGGCAGACGACTCACCGCAATCGGTCGCAGTGGTGTCCGTCGCGGTGTCCGTCGCGGTGTCCGTCGCGGCGAGCGACTCTGAACCCGAGGCTTCGAGTCGTTCGCGCAGTGCGTGAAGGAGGTCGTACGCGGCTGCGTGCAGTTGCAGTCGGAACGCGTTGGCCAGATAGAGATGGCACGAGAGACGGTCGGCCATCCACGATGGCAACGTGGGAGTCGCACCGCGAGAGCGGACGAAAGACCCACTACGCGAAGCGCTCGCGGAAGGGCCTCTGCGCGGGTAGCGACGCTGCGGGCCATTGGAGGCCCCATCCGCCCGCGCTCGACGTCGCCGCATCGCGCGGATCAGCCATCGCTCAGCCGCTCGATGAGCGCGCGCGTCGCCTCGCCGAGCCTCGCGTCGGTCGCCTTGATGGCCGCGAGCGCGTCGCTCGGAAGCTCCACGTCGAACTGCGTCTTCACGAACGCGGCGAGCCCCGCGTCGGCCTCGACCGGCTCGGCGTCGCCGTACGTGAGCGCGTAGATCAACCCCTCATCGTTGTCGCCCGAGGCGGCGATGAGTGCGAGCGCGTGCGGCACGTCGTCGGCGATGACGAACACCTCACCCTCGTGCCCGAGATGCACCACGGGCCCCGTCTCGAAGCGAGCGCCGGTCGCCTGAACGGCCAGCAGCGAACCGTCGCCGCCGCGAAGTCGTCGCGGGGGAAGAAGGTCGCCAAGGCCGACAAGCCCCCGAAGACGCCGACGGCCGCCGCGGGCGACGCGCGTACGAGGTCGTCGCGCTACAACCGCACGATGCGTCGGCTCCTGGCGCGGCACAACGCGCAGCTCCCCGACGACGTGCGCGCCTACCTGCACGGCTGCGTGTCGCACAAGATGGCCGTCACCCAGGGCCGCCGCAGCACCCCGTCGGAGTACTTCGCGCAGTACGCCGCGGCGCTCGACACCTTCGCGCCGTACATCCTCGCGAAGCGCCTCCCGGGCTATGGCCCGCTGCGGGCCCGCTACGGGGTCGAGCTGATGCGCGACGCCGTTCCGATGCTCGACACCCTGCACGACCTCGAGCGCGAGACGCGGGCGGTTTCGCACGGCCACCGCAAGGCCATGGAGCTCACCGACGCGCAGCGCGCCAACGCCAGGGCGGCCTTCGCGGCGGTGCTCACGGGCGACGAGGCCCCCGAGGCTTCGCTCGACGTCGCGGTGCCCACCACGTCGTCGAAGCACGAGCGCATCGTGGCGGCGACGGAGCTGGCCGCCGAGGTGGAGCGGGTGCAGGCCGCCGTGTCCGCGGCGCTCCTCGACGACGCGGGGCTCACCGACGCGGTGCTCGACGGCCTCGCCGAGCAGGCGGGCGAAGCCTCGGACACGGGCGCAGCACGCAGAGACAAAGAGACCGCAAAGCAGCCCCCTCCCGTCGGCTGACGCTCGATCGCGCTCGCCGCACCCCTTTTGCTCGCGGTCGATCGCTTGCTACGACTTCGTGTGGCACCGCGTGTCCCTGCGCGGTCGGCCTGTGCTTCACACGCAGACTCGATAGGCGCTAGGCTCGCGCCCGATGCGAGGGCGTGGCGCTTCAGTCGGTGTGAACGAGGCGCCGCGAGGCAGTCTCTCCACCAACCGGGCGGGTCTCGTCGCGCTCACCCTCGCAGGCGCCCTCGGATGCGGCCCGAAGCCGTTTCAGGGTCGGGAGGTGAGACCTGGCTCGGACGCCGCGCTCGACGTCGCCGCGCTCGACGTCGCCGCCCCCGACGACCTCGGACGCGACGCGGGGGCAGCAACCGACACGATGTCAGACGCCGACGCCGATCTTCCCGATGCGGCGTCCATCGCGCAGATTCGACCGCTCGCGCCGCTCTCGGTCTTCGTCACGACGGAGCGTCCCGTTCTGCGATGGGTGCTCGCGCCGGGCACCGACGGCGCGTGGGTTCAGCTGTGTCGTCAGCGAAGCTGCATGATGGAGCAGGACCTCCAACAAGGGGTCAGCGGCGCCGAGTGGCAGACGCCGACGCTCGAGGAAGGCGCCTGGTTCTGGCGCGTCTACGGCATGTCGAGAGGGGTCCGGGGCACGCGGCCGAGCGTGACGTGGGAGTTCATCGTGCGGGCTCGACGCTCGGCGAGCCCCGATGGCGGGGTCGACGCGGGCGCCTCGGTGGCGAGCGCGATTCCGGACTTCAACGGCGATGGCCTCGCCGACATCGCGGTGCGCTCGCGGGGGAGCGGCGGCGACGCGGGCGTTGGGGGCTATGTGTATGTATATCCAGGGCTCACCGGCGCCCGCACGCCGACGCGAACAACCACCCTCACGTTGCCTTCTGACACCGTCGTCGCCGGCGGCGCGGCGAGCATCGGGGACTTTCAAGCCTCGCGCGGTTGAGGGCGTCCGAGGTTCCCGCACTCACAGGCAGAGGTTCATCTGACACACCCTCGGCTCGCCCCAGCACGCGCCCGAGACGCAGGCGTCGGGGTCGCTGCAGGGCATCCCCGCGGCGAGCTTCGGCTGGCAGGTGCGCGAGGTGCCGCTCGTGTCGCAGTAGAGCCCCGCGTTGCACAGGAACACGTCCGTGCCGATCAGGCAGGGTGTGCCCACGGCGCCCGTGCCCACGCTCTGGCACGTGCCGTCGCGGCACACGAGGTACCGCAGCGAGTTGCACAGGCGGCTGCTGTCGCAGGGCTGTCCGGCGGTGTTCTGCACCGTGATGCCCTGACACGTGCCCGTGATGCTCTCAGGCCCCGTCGGCCTGCACCGGGCTGCGCCCGCGCACGCGGCGCCCGTCGGCGAGCACTCGGCGCCGAGGGCGACCGGCGCGCGACAGGTGCCCGTCGCAGGCGGAGGCATGCCCGCGGAGGCGCTGCGATCGCACGTGAGGCCCACCTGACAGTTGGCGATGGTCTCGACGTTGCCCGACGTCACGCTCCCGGCGCAGGGCTGTCCCACGCCCGCGGTGTTCGTCTGGCGCCGATCGATGCAGCGCGTCGTCGACTCGAAGGGTGCGCAGAAGG
>CANMAT010000301.1 GCA_947494865.1 Deltaproteobacteria bacterium | reverse complement strand
GGGAGTTCAGCGGCGCGGGGCCTGCGCGGTATAGGATCGGCGCCGTGACGTCGTGGGCGCCCATCGCGCTGTCGTTCGAAGTCGCGCTCGCGGCGGCCGCGCTGAGCGGCGCGCTGGGCGTCGCGCTGGGCCTCGCGCTGTCGAGCCGGCGCACCCCCTTCCGCGACGCGCTCGACGCGCTGTGCTCGGCCCCGATGGTGCTGCCGCCCACAGTGCTGGGCTACTACGTGCTCGTGCTGCTCGGGCGGCAGAGCGCGCTCGGCGCGGCGATCGAGCGCCTCACGGGCTCGCCGGTGGTGTTCACCCGCGGGGGCGCCGTGCTGGCCGCGACGCTGGGGGCGCTCCCCCTCGTGGTGAAGTCGGCGCGGGCGGCGTTCGAAGGCGTCGACGGCGCGCTCGTCGACGCGGCGCGAACGCTCGGGGCGGCGCCGCTGCGGGTGTTCGCCACGGTGCAGCTCCCGCTGGCGGCGCGCGGGCTCGTCGCGGGCGTGGTGCTCGCGTTCGCGCGCTCGCTCGGAGACTTCGGCCTCACGCTCATGGTGGGCGGCAACATCCCGGGGCAGACGCAGACGGCCTCGCTGGCCATCTACGACGCCATTCAAGCGCAGCGCGAGGGCGACGCGCGCGCGCTCGTGGCGGTGCTCACGGTGACGGGCCTCGCGTCGCTCTACGCGTTCAACAAGCTCGTGCGCGTGCCCCATGGCCGCTGAGCGCGGGCTCTCGGTGCGGCTGCGCGTCGCGCGCGGCGGGTTCACCGTCGACGTGGCCTTCGAAGCGCCGCCCGGGGTCACGCTCTTGTTCGGCCCGTCGGGCGCGGGCAAGAGCACCGTGCTCGCGGGCATCGCGGGGCTCGTGCGCCCCGACGCCGGGCGGGTCACCCTCGACGGCGAGGTGCTCTTCGACGACGCCGCGGGGCGCTCGGTGCCCGTGCACGCGCGGCGCATCGGGTACGTGTTTCAATCTCTGGCGCTGTTTCCGCACATGAGCGTGCGCGACAACGTGGCGTACGGCATCGACCGCGCGCTCCCCCGCGCGGAGCGCCAGCGCATCGCCGAAGAGGCCCTCGCCCGCCTCAGCGCGGCGCACGTCGCCGACCGTCGCACGGGCTCGCTCTCGGGCGGCGAGGCGCAGCGCGTGGCCCTCGCGCGGGCCATCGCGACGCGGCCGCGGGCGCTGCTCCTCGACGAGCCCTTCTCGGCCCTCGACGGCGCGCTGCGCAACACCCTCGCGCTCGAGCTGCGGCGCGTGGCCGAGGCGCTCGCGGTGCCCTTCGTCCACGTGACCCACCACCCGCGCGAGGCGCGCGCCGTAGGCGATCGCGCGGTGCTCGTGCGCGGCGGCCGCGTGGTGGCCGTGGGCCCCGTCGACGACGTGCTCGCCGCCGCGGCGGAGCCGTAGGGGCGCCGTCGCTACGCCTTCGAGGTGCCCGCGCGCGTGGCGATCTCTTCGGCCGCGGTGGCGAGGTCTTCGATGGCCGTGGCCTTGTCGCCGTGCAGGTACGCGCGGAGCCCGTAGGCCGCCGTGAGCGCCAGGGAGATGTTCACCCCGCGCGTCGAGAGCGCCGCGGCCACGTCGGCGTTCTTCAGCAGCACGTCGAGGTCGTCGAGCACGTCGTCGATCTCTTGCAGTCCCTTGCGCGCGGCGCCATCCGATGCGGCCATGGGTCGTACTCCGGTCTATGCGTCGAGGAGCCTTGCGATCACCGCGTCGAGCACCCTCGGGTCGGCGCGGCCGCCGGTGCGCTTCATCACCTCGCCCTTGAAGAACCCCAGCAGCGCGCGCTTGCCGCCGCGGTACGCGGCCGCCTGCCTGGGGTTCGCGTCGAGCACCGCCTGGCACTCGGCCTCGATGGCGCCCGCGTCGGTGACCACGCGCCACCCGTTGCGCGCGATGATGGCGTCGGCGGTGTCGCGCGTGCCCGCGAGCTGGGCGTACACGTCCTTGGCGAGCTTGCCCGAGAGGGTGCCGTCGTCGACGCGCGCGAAGAGGCCCGCCATCTGGTCGAGGGTGACAGGAAACGTCGCGTCGAGGCCGTCGCTCGCGAAGCCTGTTTTTATAGCGTTGCAGACCCAGTTGGCGGCGCGTTTGGGGTCGCCCGTGCGGTCGGCGAGGGCTTCGAAGAAGTTCGCGAGGGCGGGGTGCTCGGTGAGCACCTTCGCGTCGTTGTCGCTGAGCCCGAGGTCGCGCATGTACCGCGCCCGTCGCGCCGCGGGCAGCGCCGGGAGCGCCGCGCGCACGCCCGCGACGAAGGCGTCGCTCACCGCGAGCGGGGGCAGGTCGGGCTCGGCGAAGTAGCGGTAGTCGTCGCTGCCCTCTTTTTTACGGAGCACGTTGCAGCGGCCCTCGACGTCGTCCCACGTCTTGGTCACCTGCTCGACGCGCCCGCCCGCCGACACCGTGGCGATCTGGTGCGCGACCTCCCACTCGATGGCCTTCTGCACGAAGCGAAACGAGTTGATGTTCTTGATCTCGACGCGCGTGCCAAACGCGGTGCTCCCGCGCGGGCGCACCGACACGTTGGCGTCGCAGCGAAACGACCCCGCCTCGAGGTTGCCGTCGTTCACGCCCACGAACATGAGCGCCGCGCGCAGCTGCCGCAGGTACTCCGCGGCCTCGACGGCGGAGCGGATGTCGGGCCTCCCGACGATCTCCAGGAGGGGGACGCCCGCGCGGTTGAGGTCGACGAGGGAGAGGCCCTGCGAGGCGACGCCGCCGTGGATGTTCTTGCCCGCGTCTTCTTCCATGTGGGCGCGCTGAATGCCTACGGTGCGCGTGGTGCCGTCGGGCATCGGCACGTCGAGCGCGCCGTCTTCGCAGAGGGGCTCGTCGAACTGGCTTATTTGATATCCCTTGGGGAGGTCGGGATAAAAATAGTGCTTGCGGGCGAAGCGGCTCACGGGGCGAATGGTGCAGCCGAGCGCGAGGCCCGCGCGCACCGCCATGGCGACGGCCTCGCGGTTGAGCGCGGGGAGCGCGCCGGGGAGCCCGAGGCACGTGGGGCACACGTGCGCGTTGGGGGGCGCGCCGAAGGCCGAGAGGCAGCGGCAGAAGGCCTTGGTGCGCGTGCGGAGCTGCGCGTGCACCTCGAGGCCGATGACGGGTTCGTACTCGATCGTGGCCATGAAGGCCGCGGAGGATAGAGCCTCGCGGGAGCCCATCGCAACAGAGGCCCTACGGCGGAGACAGCGCGCCGCAGCGGGCCTGCGCGTCGGCGTTGTGAGCGGTGCGCGGGCTTCGCATGGCCGCGCGAGACTGCACCCTCCGCGTCGGGACGTTGCGCTCACGGCGGCACCTGGAGTACCCACTCGGGCGCCGCCGCCCGACGCATCGCTCACCCATCCAAACGCACGAGGAATCGCCGCCGTGTTTACGCCCGCTCCGCCCGCGCCCGAAGGGCTCCACAAGCTCGCCGTCGACACCATCAAGTTCCTCTCGATCGACGCGATCGAGGCCGCGAAGAGCGGGCACCCGGGGCTCCCGATGGGCGCGGCCGACTTCTCGTTCATCCTCTGGTCGCGGTACCTCAAGCACGACCCGCGCGACCCGCACTGGGCCGACCGCGACCGCTTCGTGCTCTCCGGCGGCCACGGCTCGATGCTGCTCTACTCGCTCCTCCACCTTAGCGGGTATGACCTCTCGCTCGACGAGATCAAACGCTTTCGCCAGTGGGGTTCGAAGACCCCGGGGCACCCCGAGGTGCACCTCACGCCGGGCGTCGAGGTCACCACCGGCCCGCTCGGTCAGGGCTTCGCCAACGGCGTGGGCATGGCCCTCGCGGCCAAGATGGCCGACGCGCGCTTCCCCGGTCTCTTCAAGCACCGCATCTGGGCGCTGGTGACCGACGGCGACGTGCAAGAGGGCATCACCCACGAGGCCGCCTCGATCGCGGGCCACCTCGCGCTCGACAACCTCATCTTCGTCTACGACGACAACCAGGTGACCCTCGACGGCCCCCTCGACGAGTCGATGAGCGAAGACGTGGGCAAGCGCTTCGAAGCCTACGGGTGGACGGTGATGCACGTCGACGGTCACGACGCCGCGCAGATCACCGCCGCGTACGACAAGGCCGTCGCGGGCACGGGCAAGCCGGTGCTCATCTGCGCGCGCACCGTGATCGGCCACGGAGCTCCCACCAAGAGCGGGTCGAGCAGGGCCCACGGCGAGCCCCTCGGCGCCAACGAGACGCTCGGCGCCAAGCGCGCCGCGGGGTGGCCCGACGACAAGACGTTCTACGTTCCCGACGAGGTGCGCGCCCTCTTCGCCGCGCGCGCCGAGGCGCTCACCGCGGAGCACACCGCGTGGAAGGCCCACGAGGCGCAGTGGCTCGCCGCGCACGCCGACAAGGCCGAGCTCTACCGCGCCCTGCGCGACCGCACGGTGCCCGCCGACCTCGCGGCGCAGCTCGCGGCCGTGGCCCCCGCGGCCACCGACGCCACGCGCTCGCTCGCGGGCACGATCATGCAGCGGGCCGCGGCGCTCATGCCCTCGCTCGTGGGCGGCGACGCCGACCTCGGCGGCTCTACGAAGACGGCCATTAAAGACTCGCCCAAGGTGCTGCGCGGTCAGTTCGAAGGCCGCAACCTGCGCTTCGGCATCCGCGAGCACGCGATGGGCGCGCTGGCCAACGGCATGGCCCTCTACGGCATGTTCGTGCCCTTCACGGCCACGTTTCTCACCTTCAGCGATTACATGCGCCCGGCCATTCGGCTCGCCGCGCTCAGCGAGATCCCCGCGATTCACGTCTTCACCCACGACTCGATCTTTCTGGGCGAAGACGGCCCCACGCACCAGTCGGTGGAGCACGTGAGCGCGCTGCGGATCATTCCCAACGTGCACGTGTGGCGCCCCGCGAGCGCGATCGAGTGCGCCGCGGCGTGGGCCTCGGCCTGCGCGCGCCGCAACGGCCCTACGGAGCTCATCTTCTCGCGGCAGAAGGTCGACGCGCTCGCGCCGCACACCGTCGAAGACGCGGGCCGCGGGGCCTACGTGCTCGCGCGCGAAGCGGGCGACGAGGCCGACGTGGTGTTTCTCGCCACGGGCAGCGAGGTGGGCCTCGCGGTCGAGGCCGCGAAGGCCCTCACGGCGAAGGGCAAGCGCGTGCGCGTGGTGTCGGTGCCGTGCATGGAGGTCTTCGAAGCGCAGTCGGCGGAGTACCGCGCGTCGGTGCTCCCCGTGAAGGGGCGGCGCGTGTCGATCGAGGCGGGGCGCACCGACCTGTGGCGCGCCTGGGTGGGCGCCGACGGCGTGTGCATCGGCGTCGACCGCTTCGGCGCGAGCGCGCCGGCGCCCGTGCTCGCGGAGAAGTACGGGCTCACCGTGGCCGCCGTGCTCGCGCGCATCGAGGCGTAGCCTCACCCCGGCCCTCTCCCGCGAAGATCGCGGGAGAGGGTGCCTGAGCGTACTGCGAGGGTGGTTGCCGACTCCTCGAGCGCGTGTTCAGCGTCCGAACTGACATGCTTGCTGGGGTGAACGGCCCACCGGCGGAGAACCCCAGGGCTGGCGCATCCATTCTCTTTCAAAACCGATGCCTTCACGCCCGGCGAGTAAACTCCTCATCGTTACCCAAGTTCTCGTTGAGGGCGGCGCAAGGTCCAACTGCCGCTGATTGGCTGCCGTCTCGCGGCGCCCGTCACGCCGGCTCGTCGCCCCGATCACAGCACGCGCGCGTGAGCGCGCTCTGCCGCGGAGCGTTGCGCGC
>CANMAT010000300.1 GCA_947494865.1 Deltaproteobacteria bacterium | reverse complement strand
GGGGGCGCCGGGGCGCTTCCCTACGCTCGCCGCGGTCATCGCGAGCGGCCTCGTGGTGCCCGCATGCGAGGCTCCACGCTGCGGCGCCACGCGCTCCGACGAGCTCGAGCGCCACGGTCAAAGCGGCGCGCGCGCGCTCGCGCAGGGTCGCGCGGGCGAAGCGCTCACGCAGGTCGGGGTCGCGCTCGGCGTCGTGTCGCACGCGCGCACCACGTACGACGCCCCCGCGGGCGCTGCGCGGCCCGTCAACGCGCTGCAGCCGCCCGTTCCGCCGACAGCTCCTCCGACGCCGCCGGAGACGGTGCACCCCGCGGGCGGTCCGATGCGCGTGCTCCCCGTCACGCCGCCGCCTGCGCCGCCCGCCCCTCCCACGACCCACGTACCGCGCCCGACCCGCGGCACGCGCATGCCCGTCACGCACACGCCTCCAGTGCCCGAGGTCGCTCCGCGCGGCGGCGAGGCGCGCATCTCTCCGCTGCCGCACGACGGCGCCCTGCCCACGCGCCGCGCGTAGCGCCGCTCACCAGCGCGCGGCGTCGCGCGCGATGCGTACGCGGTCGGCCTCCGTGAGCCCGAAGGCGTCGGCCACGATGTCGTCGATCGCGCGCATCTCGTCGTCGGTGACGCCCGCGTTGCGCGTCGAGAGCGCGTCGCCGATGCGCGCGAGCTCGCCGACGACGCGCGCGGGCGGCGCGACGATGGCGCGAAGGTGCCCGATCTTCACCTGCGGCATGCCGAGGCGCGCGTCGCGGTTGCGGTAGAAGTGGCGCCAGCGCACGACCGTCGAGTTGAGGTAGGCGACGAGAAAACCCGCTGGATACAAGCCGCTTTCGAAGCCCGCGAGCAGGCTGTTGCGAAAGCCCTCGCCGTCGGAGCGCGCCGCGATGGGCACGCGCGCCGTCTGTCGAACGAGCACCGCCACCTTCGCCCACTCGGCGCCCTCGCGAAGCCGCGCGCCGAACCACGATGCATCGGCGTAGAGCGACGGCGCCCCGCGGTAGAACGCGCGAACGTCCGAGCCCACGCGCAGCGCGACGGCGTGCGACGCGTCGCGCGCGACGGCGCAGCGGTCGGTGTCGTCGCCGCTCGTCTGGAGGCCGCGCTCGCCGAAGAGCTCCGGCGGCAGGCACGGCCCGTCGAGGCGCGCGAGGATCGCCTGGGCCTCGCCGTCGACGTCGGGGCGCTCGATGGGCCACGCGGCGCCGCTCCCGCGCGCGAGGGGCATCGCGCGCACCGTCGAGCGCAGCACCATCGAGGGCTGAAACACGCCGAGAAACCCGTCTTCGCCGAGGTCGGGCAGCAGCGGGTCGCACACCGCGAGCGCGTCGTGCGCGGCGCGCGTGGGCGCGTAGCCATCGAGCTCGGCCATCGAGCTCGGGAGCACGAGGCCCACCCTCCCACCCGGTCGCGCGAGGCGCGCGGCGAGCTCGACGAAGAGGCCCTGGAGGTTGCGATAGCCTGCGAACGATGCGTAGCGCGCGAGGTAGTAGCGCCGACGCGCGGCGTCGAGGGGCTGCGCGGCGCGGCCCGCGTACGAGACCCACGGGGGATTGCCCACGATCGCGTCGAAGCCCCCCCCGTCGCGCGCGAAGACCGCAGAGTACTCCTCGCGCCAGCGCACGCCCCGCGACGGGAGCACGTCGTCGGCGAGCGCCTCCTCGACGAGCGCGTCGCCCTCGCGCAGCGCGTCGTCGACGAAGGCGAGCGGCTCCTGTTGCGCGCGCGCGGTGATCCAGAGCGAGAGGCGCGCGAGCGCGACGGCCATGCGATTGCGGTCAACGCCGTAGAGGCATCGCCTCGCCACCTCGATGAGCGCGCGGCCCTCGAGCGTCTCGCCTCCCTCGAGGGCGGGAGCGCCGTGCGCGCGCCACGCCGTCGCGAGCGCGTCGGCGAGCTGACGGCACGCCTCGACGAGGAAGGCACCCGATCCCATCGCCGGGTCGCACACGCGCCGCGCGAGCACCTGCTCGGGCGTGGGCGCCGCGTCGATCAGGGGCGCCAGGGTGTCGCGCACCACGGGCCCCGTGAGCGCACGCGGCGTGTAGTGCGAGCCCGAGCGCCGCCGCGCGACCGTGGGCTGGAGGTAGAGCACCCCGGGCGCGATCGGCTGCGGCGCGAGCGGCGAGGCGCGGCGCGCGAGCGCTGACGAGACCGTGACGAGCGAGTTGGCCCCGCGCAACATGGCGGCGGCCCTGCCCGTGAGGTGCACGTCGGCGAGCTCGGCGAGGCGCGCGAGGCGTGTGTCGGGCGCCGTCGCGAGCAGGTCTTCGAGGCCCACCACCACGTGCCGCGGACCCACGCAGCGCGACGGCTCCGACGCGCGCGCCAGGGTGAAGCCCATGAGCGCCTCGTGCACGGTGCCGAGGGCCTCGACGTCGAGCGCGTCGTAGGGCAGCGAGGCCGCGTCGAGCGCCTCGGAGAGCGCGCGCGCGACGCGCTCCGCGAGGCCCGGCGCCACGGCACGCCCGTCGTGCGAGCGGCCTTCGAGGAGGGGCCACGCGCGCGCGTCGAGGAGGCTCCCCGCCGCGGTCGCCTCGATTCGCAGGCCGCGCGCCGCGGCGATGCGCACGACCACCGCGCGAAGCACGGCCGCGAGGAGCCCCTCGTACACGCGCGCGGGCGCCTCGCGCACCCACGCGCCGACGAGCTCTCCCTCGACGGCCACGTCGGCCTCGTTGAGCGCCCGCAGCAGCGCGCGCATCGCCGCGAGGCCCGCCGCCGCGAGCGCCGTCGAGAGGGGGCGCGAGTCGTCGCTCTGGTCGCTCATCAAGACGCGCGAAGCTAGCACGGTCGAGTGTGACAGAATACGTCACATGAGGGCGAGCAATCGCCGCGCGTTTGTGGCATGACGGCCGCCAAGGAGATTCAGACCATGAGCTTCGGCAAGAACCCTCACGTGGCGAAGGCGGAGTTGGCAGAGCAGAAGGCGAAGGCCGCGGGCGACGAGAACACGCGGGCGTCGGCCTGGCGCGACGCCGCGCGGCAGTGGGAGCGCGCCGCCGAGCGCGAGAAGTTCGACAAGCGCATCGCCGAGTACATGGCCAACGCCGAGGCGGCGCGCCGCGAGGCCGACGTCGAGGGCGGCTCCGACGACGGATCGTCGGCGCCCGGGCCCGCGCCCGTCGCGGCGCCGAAGCCCCTCGATCGCACCTCGCTCAACTGAGCGCGCTCAGAACCAGGCGGTCACGCCGGCGAGCAGAATGTCCTGGTAGGCGGCGTTGCGAATCGCGCCGCGCATCGGGTCGACCTCGACATTGTTGCGGTAGTAGAGGTGCCCGTCGGCCACGTCGTGGCGATACTCAACGCGTAGCGAGAGGTGCGCGTGGGGGAGCGCCTCGACGGTCACGGTGCCCGAGCCGTAGGCGCTCGCGTCGTTGAGGTCGAAGAGGCTCACACTACCCTCCGGCACCCACTCGTACGCCGCGTCGAGGCGCCCGGCGGCGTAGAGCCATTCGAAGATCCGCACGCGCGCATACACCGCCGCGCCCAACCAGGCGCTCACGCCCACGCGGTTGGGCTCGAGGCCGCCGAAGGCCTGCCAGCGCAGCCGCACACGCGAGCCCACGCGCACCTCGCCCGTGTGGTCTAGCGTGTGGCGCACCCACAGACCCTCACGGGCGTTCGAGTCGCGCTCGACGCCGAACATGTATTTCAGCGTGAGGTCGAGGTCGTCGCCGACGGCGTAGCGGGCCTCGACCATGCCGCTGCGCAGGCGGTTGTTGTCGTCGATCACCCGGTCCCACCCCGAGTAGATGCCCGCGCGCACCGAGAGGCGGTCGTTGAAGGTCCACCGCGCTCGCACGCCCGTCACCTGAAACGGCGCCATGGAGAACAGGTTCGACGAGGTCCAGCTCCAGTTCTTGTAGATCTGCACGCGCTCGACGCCGAAGGGCACCGCGAAGAGGCCCATCTCGACCAGCAGGGGGGCGCGCCCCAGGAGCCGCGGCTCGTACCCGATGGTGACCTCTTGCAGCACGCGCCAGAGGAGATCCTGCTGCGCGCGCGCGAGCGTCGCCGCGGGCGGGTACGCCTCCGCCACGATGGCGCCGAGCTGCGTCACGACGTGGCCGCGCACGCGCGCGAAGCTCCATTCGAGGTCGAGCGCGAGGTTGTTGAACCCGATGTGATCGTGCTGCTGGCTGTTGGAGACGGTCGCGTTGAGGCCGTTCGAGGGCGCGTTGAGGTTGTAGGCGTAGTAGAGCTCCGCCCAACCGCCGAAGTGCATCTGCGGCGCCTCGTCGGCGCTCGCCGACGCGGGCTGCGCGGGCACGAGCGGCGCGATGGGCGAGGGAGCCGGCGCGGGCGAGGGAGCTGGCGCGGGCGAGGGGACAGCCTCGGGGGGGGCAGGGGCCACGGGCTCCGCGGGCGCCTGCGCGGAGGCTGCGACAGGCTGCACCTCGGGTTGCGGCTGCGACCACGCGGGCCGCGCGACCCACAACGGAGAAAGGAGCGCGAAGGCGCCGCACGCGAGACGCTTCACCGCGGGATCGAGCATCGCCCGCGGAGTCAATCACGAGCGGGGCGACCGAAGGAACCGCTTAATTCACTGCGCTCGATGGCGGTGCCGCGACGACGGTGCCTGGAGCACCACGAGGTGCACGGGGCTGCCCTCGACGGCGTAGTCGGCGCGCGTCGTGGGCAGGGTGACCGTCGCGAGCGCGCGTCGCACGCAGCGACGCTCGGCGCGCAGGGCGCGACCTCCGAGGCCCTCGACGAGCACGTGCACATGGCGCGTGTGTCCGCGACCGTCGACCGCGGCGAGCACGTCGACGCGCCGCGCGCCCGCGGCGAAGCAGCCCTGGAGCAGCGGCGCCACCGCGAGCGCGACGACAGCGCGAGACGGCGCAGGGCTCGGCGCCCCATCGGCCGCGTCGCGCACCAGCGTGCGGAGCGAGGCGCGCGCGTCGGGCACGGTGAACGATGGACCCGCCGCGCCGGGCGCGTAGGCGAGGTCGGCGTCGGCGACGGCCGCGTGGGAGGTCGCGTCGCGCACGACGAGCCCCGCGCACGCGATCGCCGCGAGCATGAGCGGCGCCGCCGCGAGGGCGCCGCGGACGCGCTCCCGCGGGGCGCCCTCGGGGCGCGCGCGGAGCCACCCGTTCACCGCGCGCAGGCGCGCGTTCTCTCTCAGCAGCGCGTCGACGCGGGCCAGGGCGGCATCGCGTTCGTCGCGGTAGGCCGTGCTCATGCGACGACACTACCGCGCCCCGCGCGCGCGATGGAAGGGGCCGCGCCGCTCAGCCCGCCACGAGCGCCACGGTGAGCAGCGCGCCGTACGCGAGGAGCATCTTGGCGGTCGAGGCCAGCGTGGCGTTCAGGGGCCTCCCCTCGACGGTCGCCACGGTGCGCATGAGCCTCACGCCGAAGGGAACGGTGACGAGCGGCAGGAGCATTACGGGCGAGCGCAACGAGGCAGCGAGCGCGACGGCGGCGCCCCACGCGACGACCCACAGCGCGGCGTATTCGATCGTGCCGAAGCGACGCCCGAGGCGAACCACCAGCGTGCGCTTGCCCGCCACCACGTCGGTCGCGCGGTCACGCACGTTGTTGACCACCAGCACCGCCGTCGCGAGCGCGCCCACCGGCACGGCCGCCGCCCACGCGAGCGCGGGCACCGCCCCGGTGCCCACGAAGGCCGTGCCGCACACGGCCACCAGGCCGAAGAACACGAACACGAACACGTCGCCGAGGCCATTGTACCCGAGGGGG
>CANMAT010000299.1 GCA_947494865.1 Deltaproteobacteria bacterium | reverse complement strand
CGGCTCGACGGGCGCCCCCCTCTGCACCACCTACTGCGCGCAGATGACGACCGTGTGCGTGGGCGCCAACGCGCAGTACAACGACATGGCCGACTGCATGGCGTACTGCAGCGCGGCGCGCTGGCCCGCGGGCGACCCCGGCGCGATGGCGGGCGACAACCTCAACTGTCGCGTCTACCACGTGGGCGCCGCAGCGATGTCCGCGCCGGCGTTTCACTGCCCGCACGCGGGCCCCAACGGCGGCGGCGTGTGCGGCACGCTCCCGTTTCGCACCGAGGCGCCGGCGATGTACCGCCGCGTCGACCGCATGGGCATGCCCGCGGTGTCGACGGCGCTCCTCCCGTCGGCCCGCAAGAACGCCTTCAACGACGTCGCAGGGCGCACCGACATGGGCATGTTCGTGACCGACATCGTCACGACGCTCACGGGCCTGCACACGGCGCTCGACCGACACCTCATCGCCGCGGGCCTCACGCCCTGCTCGATGACCACGCTGGTGGGCACGCTCCCCGAGTGCCTCGGCCAGCCGTACGCGCCGGGCGCCACCGTGGCGAGCCTCGTGGTGCCCGACGACGCCATCGTGGTGACCCCGGCGAGCCCCGCGGGCTTCCCCAACGGCCGCCGCCTCGAAGACCCGGTCATCGACGTGACGCTGTCCGTGCTTCTGCTCCGCCTCGGCAGCACCTGCGCGGGCGGCACCTGCTCGGCCCTCACGCTCGCGTCGCCGGGCGCCGGCGGCCGCCTGCCGCTCAACCCCGCGCGCAACGACGTGCCGCTCCTCACCGACTTCCCGTACCTCGCGCCGGCGCAGCCCCCGCGCTGACGCGCAGCGGGCACGTCGCCTCCGCGCTCCCTCAAAACTCCCAAGATTCGTAGAGGTTCGTGATATGGGCTCCGCCCCTGTCGTGCGTGCCCGCAGCCCCATCGCGCTCACCCTGTCGCTCCTCGTCGGCGCGTGTCACCCGCGCGCCCCGGCGCCCCCGCGCGACGCCCCGGCGCCCTCGCGCGACGCCGCGGCGCCCCGCGCAGACCGCCCCGCCGACGCCTCCGCCGCGCGGCCCCCGTCGGCGGAGCTGGCCGACCTCGACGCGCGCATCCGCGCCCGCGAGGCCGCCATCGTGCGCAACGACGACTGGCTCTCCTGGGAGCGCGTCGCCGTCGACTACATGACCCGCGCGCGCATGTCGTCAGACTACGCCGACTACGCCCGCGCGGAGCAGAGCCTCGCCCGCTCCTTCGCCCACGCCTCGCCGGGCACGGGGCCCTTTCTCACCCGCGCGCGCTTCAACTACACCGTGCACCGCGTCGGGCGCGTGACGGCCGACCTCGACGCGCTCCAGTACGCCATTCTGCGCTTCAACGAGCGCGAGAGCGTGGCCCACCTGCGCGCCGAGGTGGCCTTCTACTCGGGCCGCTACGACGAAGCCGAGCGGCGCTACGCCGCCAATCTCGCCGCCGAGCGCGGCGTCACCAACCTCGTCGCGATGGCGCAGTTTCAGTGGAAGACCAACGCCTTCGACGAGGCCGAGCGCACCCTCGCCGAGGCCGACGCCGCCGCCGCGCGCGAAGACGACGGCATGCGCGCGTGGGTCTTCCTCGTGCGCGGCATGATGGAGCTCGACCGCGGCCGCTGGGACGCCGCCCTCGCCGCCTTCCGCGGCGGCCTGCGCCTCCAGCCCACGTCGTGGATGTTTCAAGAGCACGTCGCCGAGGTGCTCATGTTCCTCGGGCACGACGAAGAGGCGCGGCTCATGTACGTCGACCTCGTCGAGCGCACCGGCGACCCCGAGTTCGTCGACTGCCTCGCGCAGATCTACGAGCGGCGCGGCGACGCGGCGCAGGCGCGGCCCGTCGTGGCGCGCGCGCGGGCCGCATACGAAGAGCGGCTGCGCGTCATGCCCGAGGCGACCGCGGGCCACGCGATCGAGTTCTTCTTGCGGCGCGACCCGGCCCGCGCCGTGCCCATCGCCGAGCTCAACCGCGACGCGCGCCCCAACGGTGAAGCCCTCGTGAAGCTCGCCGAGGCCTACCTCAACGTGGGCCGCGTCGACGACGCGCGGCGCGTGATCGACGCCCTCCTCGCCACCCGGTGGCGCACCGCCGACGCCCACGCCGCCGCGGCGCGCGTGTACGCCCGCAGCGGCGACGGCGCGCGGGCCGCGGTCGAGCGCCGCGCGGCCCTCGCCATCGACCCCCACGCCCTCGACGACGAGCCCGACGCGGGGCGCTGAGCGCCCCATTGCCCTCGCGGCGAGACGGCGCCATACCCTCGCGCATGAGCACCGACGAGGCCGCGCCGCCGTTTCGCTTCACGCGCGAGAGCCGCATTCGCATCGACGCCGACGGGCGCGTCTGGCACGAGGGCGAGCGCGTCGCGCACCCGCGCCTCGAGCGCGCCCTCGCGTCGTGGGTCGACTTCGACGACGACGCGCGGCGCTACGTGCTCCGCAACGCCCTCGACTGGTGCTTCGTCACCGTCGACCTCGCGCCCCTCGTGGTGCGCCACGCCTGGGTGCGCGGCGGCGGCGTCGAGGTCGAGTGCTCCGACGACTCGCGCGAGGCCCTGCGCGTCGACACGGTGCATGTGCGCCCCGACGGCGAGGTGTTCGCCTACGTGCGCGGCGGCGCCCTGCTCGCGCGCTTCGACCGCTCGGCGGCCTTCGCCCTCCTCGAGCACGTCGAGCTCACCCCCGACGGCGCGCCCGCGCTCCGCCTCGAGCGCGGGCTCGTCCCCCTGCGCACCATGCGCGCCGACGAGCGACTGGCGCCGCGCCCCGGCGGCCCCGCCGCGCTCGCTGCGCCCTCGACGTAGGCCGCGGACGGTGGTACCGCAACGCCCCTCTACCGCCATGGTCACCGTCACGCTCTACACTCGCGCGGGCTGCCACCTCTGCGACGACGCGAAGGCCGTTCTCGACGCCGTTCAGGTCGACCACCCCTTCGCCCTCGACGTGGTCGACATCGACGGAGACCCCTCGCTCGTGGCGCTCTACACCACCGAGGTGCCCGTGATCGCCGTCGACGGCCGCAAGGCGTTCAAGTATCGGGTCACCGCCGACGCCCTCGTCGCGCGCCTCGCGCGAGGTGCCGCGTGAGCGCGCGCGCGCGGGTGCTCTCGTGGGCGCAGCGCTCGCCGGCCGTCGCCGCGAGCGTGCTCGCCTTCCTCACCGCCGCGGTGGGCGCGGGCGTGAGCTTCGGCCTCGCGGCCCTCGACGGCGAGAAGCGCCGCGACGTGCAGCTCACGGCCATTCTGCGGCCCGAGTATCAGGGCGACGACCGGCTCGCGCCCGACTTCACCCTCAACGACCACCGCGGCGTGCCGTTTCGCCTCTCGTCGCTGCGCGGCAAGACGGTCGTGCTGCACTTCTGGTCGCGCGACTGCCCCCCGTGCATCCGCGAGCTCGCCGACTCGCTGCCCGCGTTCGACGAGCTCGTGCGAGGCCGCTCCGACGTGGCCCTCGTGCTCGTGGGCACCGAGCGGTGGGAAGACGTGTCGGCCCTCGTTCCGCAGGGCTTCACGTCGCCGCTGCTCTTCGACCCGACGCGCGCCGTCGTGGCCGGTCGCTATGGCACGCGGCTCTTCCCCGAGACGTGGATCATCGACGGCGACGGCGTCATTCGCGCGCGCTTCGACCGCACCCTCGAGTGGTCGTCGCCGGTGTTCGTTCAGTACGTAACGTCGCTGCGCTGACGGCACATTCCCGCAAAGCTTATCTCTCGCACGCGCCGCGAGGGCACTTGACCGTGTGCGCGGACCCGCCTACACCGCGAGCGCCATATGCATCCGGTCATGTTTACGATCCCGGGGTGGATGTTCAAGATCGTCGTACCCCTGCTGATCCTGTGGGGTTGCTTCTCGATCGTCGTGTCGGTCAACCGCTCGGCGCCGCAGCCGAAGAAGAAAGATGACAAGGACGCGGAGAGCCCTCCCGAGTCGAGCTTCACGCTCCCGGCCGACTCTCCCTTCAACGCGGTGGTCTCCATCCTCATCGGCATCGGCGTGTTCGCCTTCGCCGCGCCCATCACCGTCGCGGGCAGCGGCTTCACCGCGGCGATCTCGGTGCTCAAGCAGTTTCCCAGCGGCGCTGCCTGGCGCGGCCCGTGGGAGCAGCTGCCCATCTACTCCTACGGCGTGATGCTCGGCCTCTCGCTCGTCACGGGCTGGTACGTGGTGCTCGGCCTCATGCGCCGGCAGTTTCACGAGACCGACAAGGCCCGCATCGAAGAGTACATGCGCCACATGGCCGACTGCTACGTGTTCACGGCCTTCACCGCCGTGGCCGGGTCGCGCGTGCTCTACATTCTCACCAACCTCAGCGAGTTTCCCACGCTGTGGTCGATGCTCAAGCTCCGCTCCGGCGGCCTCGTGGCGTACGGCGGCTTCATCGGCGGCCTCCTCGGGTCCATCATGTTTCTTCGCAGCAAGGGCTACACGCTCTGGCGCTGGGGCGACGCCGCGGTGCCCGCGCTGGGCACCGGCCTCACCATCACCCGCATGGGCTGCTACCTCTACGGCTGCGACTTCGGCCGCCCCCTCCCGCCGTCGGCGCCGGGCTTCCTGAAGTTCCTCGGGTCGTTCCCGCACTGGGCCGACAGCCACGGCTCGCCCGCGTGGCAGCAGCACGTGCAGCTCGGCTTCCGCGCCGACCCGCGCGTGTGCGAGCGCGACTACCACGGCGTGTGGAGCTCCGCCGAGCACGTCTGCAAGATCCCCTACAGCGCCCAGCACTCGGTGCCCGTGCACCCCACGCAGCTCTACGAGTCGCTCATGGGCTTCACCATCTTCGCGGTGCTCATGTACATGTGGCGCCGCCGCACCTTCGAGGGGCAGATCTTCCTCTCGTTCGCGATGCTCTATGGCGTGGGGCGCTCGATCCTCGAGATCATCCGCGACGACGCCGAGCGCGGCGTGGTGGGCCCCCTGTCGACCTCGCAGTTCATCGGCATCGTGAGCACCCTCATCTGCGTGCCGCTCTATCTCTACATGCGCAAGAACGCGAAGCGCGCCGAGCCCGCGAACCTGTTCGCGCCGGTCGCCTCCGCGGGCTGAGCTCCCGCCCCGCGCAGCGCCTCCCCGGGCCGCCCCACGGGCCGCCCAAAAGCCCTGTAGAAACAATCAGTTGACAAAACGCGACGCCGCGCGGAGGCGCTCGGGTCTCGGGCCTCCGTTGGCGCAAGATTGGGCGCGCGCGGGGGGTGGGTTCAGGGGTAGTCTCTCTCCGGCACGATGCTTGTTGCGATAGTCGGAGACGTGCACGGGAGGTTCTTCCGTGTCGAAGAGTGGGTGGAGGAGCTCGAGAAGAACCTCGGCGAGCCTGTCGCCGTGGTGCTCGCCGTGGGCGACATCGAGACCTTCGCCACGCCCGACGATCACCGCCGCAAGTCGACCAAGCGCAACATGCCCGCCGAGTTCGCCGCGTACGCGCGCGGCGAGCGCACCATGCGCCGCGAGTTTGTCTTCGTGGGCGGCAACAACGAAGACTTCGAAGACCTCGAGCGCTTCCCCCACGGCGGCGAGCTCGTCTCGGGCGTGCGCTACCTCGGGCGCGCGGGCGTGCGCACCGTGCACGGCCTCCGCGTGGCGTTTCTGTCGGGCATCTATGCGCCCACGCGCTTCGACCGCCCGCGCATCGCGGCCACGAGCGCCGAGAGCAGCAAGCAGGCGGGGTACTTTCGCCAGGCCGACGTCGACGTGGTGCGCGCGGTGCCCTCGGCCG
>CANMAT010000298.1 GCA_947494865.1 Deltaproteobacteria bacterium | reverse complement strand
TCGTTGCGCCCCGCGGCGCGCTCGTCGACGCTCGCCGACGCGCGCGCGCCGAGGAACGTGCGGCGCTCGACGCGCCCCGCGTTGGCGACCGCGTCGTCGTAGCGGAGCGTCACGTCGAGGAGTTCGACGGATGCCCCCGCCCGCCGCGAGGGGGCCTTCATGCGCACGATGAGGTCGCGCGCGGCGCCCTCTGTCACGTCGCCTAGCGACACCACGATGCCCTCGGCGGTGCGCGTGGCCTCGACGCCCACGACGGCCTCGACGTCGACGCCGGGGCCAGGCACGAGCACGGCCACGGCGTTGCGCGCGACCACGCGCTCCATGCGAAGCACCTCGTCGCGGAACACCTGCGCCACCGCGGAGGAGTCTTCGACGTAGTGGAACCTTCCGCCCGATCGCTGCGCGATCGCTCCCATGAGGGTCTCGTCGTAGTCGAGGCCGAGGCCCAGCGCCGTGATGGTGACGCCGCGCGCGCCCGCGCTCGCCGCGGTCTCTACGATGCCTGCGCGGTCGTTGGGGACGCCGTCGCCGAGGAGCACCACGCGGTTGATGCCCGCCGCGTCGTGGTGGCGCATAACCTCGAGCACGCCGAGGCGCAGCCCGTCGGCCATCGCCGTCGTTCCCCGCGACCGGATCGCCAGGATGCGACGGCGGGCCTCGGCGCGCGCGGTCGTGTCGAGCGTGACCGACGGAAAGATCGCCTCGGCGCGCGAGTCGAAGGTCACGAGCGCGAAGCGGTCGCCGTCGTGGAGGCTGTCGAGCAGGGCCGCGCTCGCGGCGCGCGCGTCGTCGATGGGGCGGCCCTCCATGGAGCCCGACGTGTCGATGACGAGGGCGACGTTGATGGGCGGCCGCGTGAGCGACGCGGTGCTGGGCACCGCCACGCGGATGCGCGCGACCACGTCGCTGCGCTCGGCCGCGGGCACGAAGCGGTTGGCGAGGGCGCCGTCGAGGGCGACGAGGTCGGGGGCCTGCGGGCGACGCTGCGCGGAGGCGCAGCCGAGGGCGGTGGAGAGGGCGAACGCGAAGACGATCGTGGGCTGGTGCTTCATGGGTGCGCTCAGAACGGCGGCCTACGGACGGGCTTACACCGCGCGATTTCTGAGCGCGCCGCGAGGCCTACACGCCGAGGAGCGCGCGCAGCCGACGGCTCGACTGGCGCGACACCTCGAGGCGCGCGCCGGCGTGCGTGACGAGCATCACCTTGCCGCCGGCCATGTCGTCGATGGCCGCGACGTGGTCGAGGTTCACGAGCAGCGCGCGGTGCGCACGGAAGAAGCGCGTGGTGTCGAGCCTCCCCTCCAGCGCCGCGAGCGTATAGTCGGTGGTGTAGGTGGCCTTCTGCGTGTGCACCGTGACGAGCTCGTGCTCGACCACGCAGTGCGAGATGTCGGCCACGGGCACGAGCAGCACGCGGCCGTTCGACGTGATGGGGAGCTTGTCGGCGAGCACGCGCTGGGCGAGCGCGGGGGCGCGCAGCGGGGCGAGCACCTCTTCGGACTTCGCGCGCATGCCGAGCGACTCGGCGCGCGCGACGGCGCGGGTGAGGCGCGCGACGTCGAAGGGCTTGAGGAGGTAGTCGATCGCGCCGGCGTCGAAGGCGTCGAGCGCGTAGCGGTCGTGCGCGGTGGTGAAGATCACGTAGGGCGCGGGCGCCGGGATGCGCGTGACCATCGCGATGCCGTCGAGGCCGGGCATCTGCACGTCGACGAAGGCGAGGTCGGGAGATTTCTCTTCGATGAGCGCGAGGCCCGACTCGCCGTCGGCGGCCTCGCCCACGATGTCGATGCGACCGGCGAGGGCGTCGCGGAGCAGTCGGGCCAGGCGGCTCCGGGCGGGGGCCTCGTCGTCGATGATCACTGCGGTGGCGGTCATGCGGTCTCCTCGGGGGGGCGTTCGGTGAAGGCGTTGCGCGCGGTGACGCAGCCCAGCGTGGCGTCGCCGTCGGGGCCGATTTCGAAGCGTCCGGCGGCGCCCCACGCGAGCTCGACGCGCCGGCGCACGAGGTCGAGCCCCATGCCGCCCTCGCGCGGTCCGCGGAAGGCTCCGGGGCTGCGGACGCGGAGCGCGAGGTCGTCGCCCTCGCGGCGGATCTCGACGCGGATTGCGCCGTGCTCGATGCGCCCGTGGCGTACGGCGTTCTCCAGGAGCGGCTGCAGGAGGAGCGGCGGCACCAGCGCGCGCGCGGCCTCCGGCGCGACGTCGAAGGTGACGCGCAGCACGGGGTAGCGGGCCGTCAAGATGCCCACATAGTCGTGGGCGAGCGCGAGCTCCTCGTCGAGCGTGTGGAGCGGGCTTCGCCGCGTGTCGAGCACCGCGCGCAGGAGCGTGGCGAGGCGCACGATGTTGTCCTCGGCCGCGGCGGGGTCCGACGCGCACTGGCTCGCGATGGCGTTGAGCGCGTTGAAGAGAAAGTGCGGGTCGAGGTCGGCGCGCAGCGCGTCGAGGCGCGCGGCGGCCAGCTCCGCCGAGATACGCTGGTGCGAGCCGAGCGTGAGGTCGAGGCGCTGCTCGAGCTGGATGTCGCGCGCGAGGCCCCAGCCGCCGATGAGGAACAGCAGCCACGCGGTGAGCGACTCGCGCGCGTGGCCCAGCGTGTAGATCGACCGCATGTCGGTGACCGCCGCGAAGGCCCGGTACGCGCCGATGAGGGCGTAGAAGAGCCCCGTGCCCACCGCCGCGGCGATGCACCACCGAACCAGCTTCTCGCCGCGCTGGCCGTCGGCCTCGAGGGGCACCAGCGCGCGCCATGGGAGCGGCGCCAGGAGCAGGGTGTAGAGGGCGGCCACGGGGCCGAACGCGAAGCCCGCCGTGCGCCCCGTGGCGCGGAGCTCGAGGAGGCCGAGGCTCACGCCCAGTACGAGCGTGGCGGGGAGGCGCCACGAGCGCGTCGCCTCGCGCACCGTGTCGCGAACGAGCGACGAGAGATCGGTGACGTCGGGGAGCTGCACCGCGGCGGACCTTAGCGCGATCGACCGGCGCCACGGCGACCCCGATGGCCCAGCAGCGCGGACGCCCCCGCGAGCGGCGCAGGCCGCGCGCCCAGCGGCCGCGAAGGTGACCATTGCCGACCGCACATCGTGATGGTAGTCGTGAACTATGAGAACGACTCTCAAGATCGACCCGGTCTCCCTCGGCGCGCTCGCGACGGGGCGGAGCGGGGTGATCGCGTCGTTGGAGCTCTCGTCGGACGAGCGCGCGTGGATCGAGGCGATGGGCCTGTCGCCGGGGCGCGAGGTCACCGTGCTCCGCCGCGGCGTGCTCGGCGGTCCGCTGCATGTGCGGCTCGACACGGGGGCGGAGTTCGCGGTCGACGCCGAGCTCGCACGGCGCGTGGTGCTCGCCGGTGAGGCGCAGTGAGCGCACGCTGCGGGCACGACGGGGCGCCTGCGACGGGTGCGGCGCGGCCTTCGGAGCGGGCGCCCGCGCTCGTGCTCGTGGGGCGACCCAACGCCGGTAAGTCGAGCCTCTTCAACCGCCTGACGGGCGGCGGCGCGCGCGTGGGTAACTTTCCGGGGATCACCGTCGAGGTGCTCGAAGGCGCGGCGACCTTCGGCGACCGGAAGGTGCGCGTGCTCGACCTCCCGGGGCTCTACAGCCTCGCGTCGACGAGCGAGGGCGAGACCGACGAGGGCGTGGCGCGCCGCTTCATCGACGGGCTAGGCGCGGCCCGCGCGACGACGGTGCTCGTGCAGGTGATGGACGCCACCTGCCCCGCCCTGGGCCTTCGCCTCACGCGCGACCTCCTCGCGCGGGGCCTCGCGCTGGTGGTGGTGGCGACGCAGCGCGACGTGCTCGAGGCGCAGGGGCGCACGCTCGACGTGGAGGCCCTCACGGCCGCGACGGGGGTGCCCTTTCTCGCCGTGTGCTCGAAGGACGCCTCGGCGCGCGACGCCGTGCTCGCCGCCGCGCTCGCCGCGCTCGACGGCCCCGTGGCCCCCACCGCGCCGACCTTCGACCCCGACGCGCTCGGCCGCGCCGCGCTGCGCGACGCGAGCTCGGTGAGCGCCGAGGCGATGCGCGCGCGGGAGAGAACGGCGCGCCTCGACCGGTGGCTGCTGCACCCGCACCTCGGCCCCGCGATCTTCGTGGCCCTCATGGCGAGCCTGTTCAGCGCGGTGTTTCTCGTGGCCGACCCCGCGAGCGCCCTCGTCGAGGGGGTGATGCGCGCGCTCGCCGGCGCCGTGGGGCCGCGCCTCGGCGACGGGCTCCTGCGGTCGTTCGTGGTCGACGGGCTCCTCGGCGGCGCGGGCACGGTGCTCATCTTCTTGCCGCAGATTGTGGTGCTCACCGTCGCGATGGAGCTCCTCGACGCGTCGGGGTACCTCGCGCGCGGCGTGTTCCTCGTCGACCGGCTGCTCCGCGGCTTCGGCCTCGGCGGTCGGGCCTTCGTGCCGCTGCTCACGGGCCACGCGTGCGCCGTGCCCGCCATCTCCGCGACGCGCATCATCCGCGACCCGCGCGAGCGACTCACGACCATTCTGGTCATTCCGCTCATGACCTGCTCGGCGCGCATCCCCACGTACGCCGTGCTCCTCTCGGCGTTCTTCGCCTCGCGGGGCGCGTGGTTTCGCGCGGGCCTCTTCGTGGCGCTGTACTTCTTCGGCATCGCCGCCGGCCTCGTCGCGAGCGCCGTGCTGCGCCGCACGGCCACGCGGGGCCGCTCGCTCCCCCTCGTGCTCGAGATGCCCGCCTATCACACCCCCGAGGCCCGCGTGGTGATGCGCACCGCGACGCGCGCGGCGTCGCGCTTTCTCCGCGACGTGGGCACCACCATTCTGGTCGCGAGCGCGCTCCTCTGGGCCCTCTTGAGCGTTCCCATGCCCGCCGCCCTCGACCGCGCCGGCGACACCCGCGCGATGCCCGCCGCCGTGGCGCGCATGCACCACAGCGTGGCCGCGGGGCTCGGCCGCGCGCTCGAGCCCGTGACCCTCGTCGCGGGCTTCGACTGGCGCGTCAACGTCGGGCTCATGGGCTCGTTCGGCGCGCGTGAGCTCATGGTGGGCACCCTCGGGGTGATCACGGGCCTCGAAGACGTCGACGACGACGGCGAGGCCCTCGCGGTGCGCCTCCGCGAGATCAAGCGCCCCGACGGGAGCGAGGCGTACTCCACCGCCACGGGCCTCGGGCTCATGGCCTTCTTCGTGATCGCCTGTCAGTGCATGAGCACCGTGGCCGCCATCAAGCGCGAGACGCGCTCGTGGGGGTGGGCGCTGTTCACCCTCGGGTGGACGTACGCCGTCGGCTTCGCGCTCGCTGTCGCGGTCTACCAGGTCGCGCGCCTCGTCGGCGCCTGAGCGCGCATCGCGCGCGGGGGGTGTTGACGCGAGGCGCGCGCATCGGCTCCTATCGCGTCGTCAACGGAGGAGTCACCTGATGCTTCGCGCGCTGCGCCGCCTTCTGCCTTGCGTGTTCGCCCCCCTTCTCTTCGTCGCGTGCGCCGAGAGCGGGGCCGGCACCAACGCGCCGCCCGTCGACGCGCCCATCGCCGACAGCGAGCCCGTCGACGCGGCCCCCGTCGACAGCGGCCCCGACACGACGCCTGCGTCGGTCGACACCGAGGCCCCCGCGCGGGTGCGTGCGGGTGAGGTCGTCGCCGCGCGCTGCGTGGTGCGCAACCGCGCGGGCGAGGTCATCGCCGCAGCGCCCCCCACGACGGTGGCCTTCGAGCCCGCCACCGGCGTGCGCATGGACGGCGCCCGCGTGATCGCCTCGCGCGTCGGCACCGTGA